>JBEKXG010000036.1:0-15761 GCA_049512295.1 Syntrophobacteraceae bacterium | reverse complement strand
CTGAAAGAAGAAGCCAGCTCGCTCATCCCTTCCCGGCGTATCCGCTATCAGATCGAGCAGACCCCTGCCTTCCAGGAAGTGGTCTCGGGTTGGGACCGGATTAGCGGCCCGCATCGGCTCGCTGCCTGGAAGCGCCTGCTGCTCGCAGCCGACCAGGCCTGCCGGACGATTCTGCCCGCCTGCGTCCAGTGCGGCGAGTGTTGCCGTGCGGGTAGCCCTGTCCTTCACCTGGAAGATCTGCCGCTCCTTCAGTCCGGCAAAACCCCGTGGGATCAGCTCATAACCCTGAGAAAAGGCGAGCCGGCGCGCTCGCCGTTCGATGGAAGGCCATTCGTCCTTTCCGAAGAGAGAATCAAAGTCAGGGAAAAGGAAGGCTTGCGGGAGTGCGTATTCTTCAATGGGGAGACCGACGAGTGCTCCATCTACTTTGATCGGCCCCTTCAATGCCGGGCGCAGGCCTGCTGGGACCCCATCCCCGCCCGCGAGACAGCCGAACTGCCTTTTCTGCTGCGAAAGCACATTTTCGATGGTGTCGATCTGCTGTTGGAGATAATCGCCGAGCACGAAAACCGGTGTGGGTTCGCCGCTCTTTCCGGCGCATTTGAAAGGCTGAGCCGGAGCAATGGAGGAAACGTCCAGGAGGTCCTGAGTTTGCTTTCATACGAAGAGCATTTCAGGCAGTTCGTGAGCGATAAGTTCGATATCCCGACCCAAAATATGGAACTGCTGCTCGGCAGGAGCTTCGCCGGAATGACCGCGCTGTTTGGATTCAGAGTCTCGGTGGAACCTGACGGGACCCGCTGCCTCGTTGCGGAAACCGGGGAGCAGGCTTAGAACAACGAAGAATCCACTCCGGGCCGCCATCGACAACAGTTCGCACAGGGCCTTGCCCCTCGGCCCGGTTCAGGGCCCCGGCTGGAATTTTTAACCGGCTGTCTGCATTCTAGCCCCCGGCGGCGTGCGCCTTTCCAGGAATAGATCACCCAAATCGGGCATGTCCCCAATTCGCGCGCAAGGCGTCGAATAGAAAACAGAATATTTTTAGCCGCAGCCTCGTGTAACCTTTTTGTAACTTGACCCGTGATTTTTTGTGATATTAATATGAGTTTTATGCCTTATATTTTTGTCATGTCGGGGACAAAGGCTCATGACTGTTGATGGGAAGGCTTGTCCATTTTGCCAGTCTCAAGATACCTACCGCATCCATCGTAGATTCTGGATGAGGCTCATTCCTTTTAGTCGATTTTACCACTGCCGCGACTGCTTGCGAACCTTCTTTGTGATGTTTCCTCCGAGAGATCACAAAACGACGAACGCTCCTTCAGAAAGATTCATCGGCTATGAATTGCCGGGCGGCGAAATAGTCTGCCGATGGTGCATCACGCAAAAGGAACACGATGAAGACAAGGCACGCGGCGAGGAACACAAGTATTTGCAGGTGGGGAATCTGACCTGCAACCGCTGTAAGAGACCACTCAAGGCGCCCGATCCAACCACGGAAAGTATGAATCATCTTTTAAATCCACCGCCAAAGAAAAAAGACAGATGACCACAACCGGCCCGGTGATGAGCCTGGCCGATTAAGTGCGTTGTGCAGGCTAAGTTCCGGCAACCATATTGGGTCCGAGAGCAATTGGTTCTTGTTGCAAGATCCCTTTCCGCTTCCCGGAGACGAGGAACCGGTGTTCGGTACGGAGTGCAAAATGCTGGATCAGGCCCAATAGAAAGATCCCTGCAAAGCACCCCAGAAATACGCCGCTGCCGAATGCTACCCAGATCATTGTCCACCTCCATGTTGTGCGCCAAGCAACAATGCAGAAGGTAGTGGCCAAACGCTCCATCTGTAATATACTTATCGGCATATATAGAAGATTACGTGATGAATTTTCGACTTCCCCTTCATTTTGTGCTTAACATTCGTCTTCCCAAATGAGACCGGAAACGATATAGTAAAAAATTTCAGGGAGGCATGGAATAGGGCTTGCGCCAAGGCGAACCTGCGAAGACGCCCTTTCCATGACTTCCGGCGAACGGCAGTAAGAAATATAGTCCGGGCTGGGATTCCTGAAAGGGTTGCCATGATTATAAGCGGGCATCAGACCAGATCGGTTTTCGAAAGATACAACATCGTGTCCGATAAGGACCTGAGAACGGCCGCCATGAAGCAGGAGCTTTACCTGAAAGCCCAAAATTCCGCGATGGTTACAAAAATGGTTGCAATCGGGAATTCTGGAAAAGCGGCAAGATCCGCAAACTAGGTACCAGCAACGATGCGAGAGTGGCGAAAATGGCATACGCACTGGACTTAGGATCCAGCGGGGCAACCCTTGGGGGTTCAAATCCCCCCTCTCGCACCAGAAAAACGGATCTTTGCCGGGCCTGAGATACTCATTCCATCAGAAAGGTAAAGAAGAGTGGAAATGAACGTTTCATTAACTGACGTCAGCCCAAGTCAAAAGAAAATCCGAGTGGAAATCCCGGAGTCCAGAGTCGCGAAAGAGTTGGACAAGAAGTATCGCGATCTTGCAAAGAAGACCAAGGTCAAAGGTTTCCGGCCGGGCAAAGTGCCTCTGGGCATAATCAAATCCTATTATGGCAAAGCCGTCGAGCATGAGGTTTCAGCCCAGTTCATCCAGGAGACCTTTGAGGGAGCGCTCAAAGAAACCGACCTCAAACCGCTCACCCAGGCTGACGTAAGCGAGTCGCATTTCGAAGAGAGCGGCTCATTTACATACACGGCGTTGGTCGATATCTGCCCGCCTTTCGAGTTGCCTGTCTACAAAGGCTTGAAAGTCCATAAACCTGCGGTCGATATATCCGATGAGCAGATACAGGCGGAATTGGGCAAACTTGTCCAGAGCCATGCTCAGCTTCGCGCGGTCGAAAGCGAGCGCCCCATTCGCGAAGGAGACGTGGCGATAGTCGATTTCACACCAATCGTAGGCGGCCGGGTATTCGAGAAGGGTAAGACCCGGGACTTCATGGCCGAGATCGGCAAAGGGAGCCTCCACCCCGATTTCGACAAACATCTGTTGGGGCACAAGCAGGCAGAGAGTATATCATTTGACCTGGACTATCCCGAAGACGCTTCTACCCCGGAACTGGCGGGCAAAAGGGTCCGCTTCGACCTGACCATAAAGGAGCTCAAAGAAAAAGAAGTCCCTGAACTCAATGACGAGTTTGCCCAATCCCTCGGCTCCGGCCAATTCGAAACCCTCGACGCCCTGAGGGATGAAATCCACAATAAACTTCGGGAGCGGGAAGATCAAAGGGCCTCTCAAAGCGTGCGCGACCAGATCGTGCGAAAAATCCTCAGCGAGGTTGAATTCGAAGTTTCGCCCAGAGTGATCGAACGGGAGGCCGACAGGATGCTCGAGAACCTGAAGCACCAGTTCGCAAGCCAGGGACTCAAGTTTGACACTGTCGCGCTGGATTCGCACGAATACAGGACAGGGTCAAAACTCCAGGCCGAAAAGGACATCCGAACCAAACTCGTGCTTGACAGGATAGCGGAAGTCGAGGCAATTGCGCTCGATCCCGAAGAAGAAGAACAGGTTTTCAGAGATATCGCCGCCGCCTACCGCATGGACCCGGAGAAGGTCAAAGACGAATTCGGGGACAGCGCCATTGTGGAAAAAGAAAAGGAAAGAAAACTGGAAGACAAGGTGCTTAAGTTTATAGAAAGCGAAGCCGTCATCGTGGACACGCCTGAAGAGGCAAAGGAGCCTGAAACCGAACCAAAGGTCGAAGAACCCGAACAGGCCTGAGAATATCGCCCCGGACGCGGGGTCGTGCAGGAGCATATCGTGATGGGACTCATTCCAATTGTAATCGAGCAGAGCAGCCGCGGTGAGCGGGCCTGGGACATCTATTCAAGACTGCTGAGGGACCGGATAGTTTTCCTTGGGACCGCAATTTCCGACGATATTGCCAACGTTATTATCGCCCAGATGCTTTTCCTCGAATCCGAAGACCCCGACAAGGACATCCATTTCTATATCAACTCTCCAGGCGGCCTGGTTACGGCGGGTCTGGCGATTTACGACACAATGCAGTACATAAAGCCCAAGGTTGAAACCCTGTGCATGGGACAGGCCGCCAGCATGGCGGCGATCCTGCTGACTGCGGGACAAAAAGGCAAAAGATTCGCTCTTCCCCATGCCCGCATAATGTTGCACCAGCCAATGGGCGGGTTCCAGGGCCAGGCGACCGACGTCGACATCCAGGCCAAGGAAATCCTGAGGATGCGGGAAGAACTGAACCAGATATTGGTGGACCACACTGGAAGGCCGGTCGAACAGATACACCGCGACACCGACAGGGACTTCTATATGTCCGGGGCCCAGGCAAAGGATTACGGGCTGATCGACGAGGTCATCCAGGAAAGAGGCACAGATCGGCCCTTGAAACCGGTCTGATATAACGGCAGCGTCAGGAAAACCGATGCGAATCATAGACTTGCGGTCCGACACCGTTACGCGCCCGACCCCATCCATGCGCCGCGCAATGGCCGAGGCCGAAGTCGGGGACGATGTCTTCGGAGAAGACCCCACGGTGAACAGGCTCGAGAAAACGGCGGCGGAGCGGCTTGGAAAGCAAGCCGCTCTTTTCGTGGCGAGCGGGACGATGGGCAACCTGGCAAGCGTTCTGAGCCACTGCGGCAGAGGTGACGAGGTGATTCTGGGCGATCGCGCCCACATGCACCTGTTCGAACAGGGGGGAATGGCCGCGCTGGGCGGAGTCCATCCACGCACGGTCCGAAACGAGCCGGACGGCACAATGGACCTTCGTGCAATCGAAGGAGTAATCAGGCCGGACGACGTGCACCACCCAAGGACGCGCCTCATAGCGGTGGAAAACACTCACAACCGCTGCCACGGCAGCCCTCTTAGTCTGGCTTATATGCGGGGCCTCAGGGAACTTGCCGATAAGTATCACCTCAAAATCCATGTTGACGGCGCGCGGATTTTCAACTCCGCTGTCGCCCAAAACCTGGACGCCCGTGAGCTTGCAGCAGACGCCGATTCGGTTACGTTCTGCCTGAGCAAAGCCCTGGCAGCGCCGGTCGGTTCGGTGGTGTGCGGCTCCGATGAGTTCATCGCCCTGGCGAGGCGCGCCCGCAAAGTGCTTGGCGGCGGGATGCGGCAGGCCGGCGTGCTTGCGGCGGCAGGCATTGTGGCCCTCGATGAGATGGTCGACCGGCTCGCCGAAGATCACGCGAACGCCCGAAAGCTTGCCGAAGGGCTGTGCGGGGTTGACGGGCTCTCGATCTCGCTCGAACTGGTAAAGTCAAACATCGTTTTCATCGGAGTGGAGCGGGAAGGCATGACCCCTCAGCTCCTCTCCGAAAGGCTGAAGGCGCGCGGCGTTCTCATCCTCCCGACCGGACCGGACCGACTAAGGGCCGTAACCAATTATCACGTGATGGCGGAGGATATCGATCATATATTGGGTGTGTTTCGAAAATCGCTGAACTGAAGCAATGCCGCCCGCAAAGGACCGAAACCGGACAACAGAAGCCGGAGTTTTCCGGCATCCGTCAACGGGCCTGTCTCCGCACGGGAGAACTGCCGGGATAAGCACTCCGGAAGGATCAGACCCTGACAGGTCAGGGGGCCGGACGTACCGGCTGCAATCCGGCGCGCGCCGGTAACGGCGGCGCGGGCAGAAGTCCACATTTCAGGTTCCAGTATGCCCACGAACGGGGATCGAATATTCCTGGCGGGGCCTTGTCCAAGACCTCGCAGAATTCGTCTTTGCCGACAATGCCTTTAAGGGCCTTCAAATCTTCAACCGTGCCGTAGGTCATGACATGGGCGAGAAAATGCACCGGATCGGAAAGCGCCGCCTCCGGTTTTTTGAACCAGATGACGCGGCGGGCCACTTTCAGTAAAGCCGGTGTGACAGGTAAGGGCTTCATAGCGTGCGTCCGTTTTCGTCCGTCCGCTTCATGAAGGGCGTGAGCGCGGGGAGGTTCGACGGATCGGCGGCATCAACGGCTGCGCTTAAGCGCTCGCGAACCTCAGCGGGCAATGTCGGCACATCATCAAAGAAACTGAGAGCTTTTAGAGTAATCATGGTATTGAAGCTGCGCCCGTAAACAATCCGGCCCGCCGCAAGCGCGGCCGGCAAGTCGATGCCATGCCGTAGCAGCACGTCAATGTCAACATAGTCTTTCACCTCGGCACGCTTCTGCACCACGGCAACTTTCGTCCCGGCAATGTCAAGCAGCGAAGCTACATAAAATCTCTTTCCCTCGGCCCTGTCGCGTGGGGCTGCTTGCCCAAGGCCGAGCCCGCCAAAAAACGATACCAGGACCGGGCCGCCACGCTCAACGCGGCATTTCAGAGTGTCGGGAGCAACTTGCACTCGCTCCGCCCCCTTAAGGTAGGGGATTGCGGCGGTCAACTCGTCCGGGTCAAAGGGTTGGTTGGAAAAAAAATCAAAATCGGCGGAAGCTCGGTGCCCAAGACGCAACGCAAGCGCCGTCCCGCGGTAGAGCGTGAAATGTTCCGGTGTGGTGTCGAGTTCCGCCCACAACTGGAGCTGAGGCGGCGGCAGGATGGTCAGGTTGGGCTTAAAAGTCATGGGCGTCCCTATGCAGGCATGTACCCAAAATATTATACCTCAGATCGGATCGGGACGCTCTCATCATTTAGTCCATAGGCCTCAAAGTGAGCGCGCCCTGCCGGGCGCATGAATTCGAAAGCCCGGACCCCGGCCCGGGCTTTCATCAGGGAAGATAACAATTAATCGCTTATCCGGGTGAATACATCGTTTTGGGGCCAGCCCAACACCGTGCCTATGGTCATGGTCGCCGGACCGGACGACGGGAATGCAAAAGTCAAGGGAAGATACATCGGGAAGTTGTCCGGGTAATCCGGCAAATAGGCCCAAAAGGTATTGCCGCCGACGGGCACCATCCTGGCGCGCATTTTCAACGGCCCCATGGTTATCACCAGTTTGCCGTTCGACGGGCGTACTGTGAATCCGCCATAAGCCGGATTGTAGTAGACCCCGCAGTAGCTCTTCAGAGGCAGGTCGGGAGCCTCGGAAGTTACAGCGGCGGGCGCACCGGCCGGACCGGCCTGTAACGCCTGGACCCTTGACACGTGCTCATCCAATTCGGCCTCCGAAGTATACCTGCCGAAGTAGAGATCGTAGAAACGGAACGCAATCTTTTGCACCACCCCGGGTCTGGCTCCTAAAGACGCGTCGCTGGTGAAGTTTGCCCCGATATTGCCGAGAATCACAATGCCGATGTTGGCCCCGGGCACCAAAAGGATGCTGCACTTGAAATTCGTCTCGGTGCCGTCATGAGTTATCAAAGGTTGCGGCGCCAGACCGAAGTACTGCCAGCCGGCCCCATAGGACACGGGACCCCAGTAGGGTGATGCCGGCCCATTCGCCCATGGGGCCATGAGCATCCTGGGGGTTTGGAGGTACCGCATGTTTTCTTCCGACACGATCTGCCGGGTCCCGAATTTTCCCAGGGACAGGTTCAGCCTTATCCATTGGGCCATATCCGTGGCAGTGGATTTGACGGCCCCGGCAGCGAGCACGTTGTCGTCAACGAAATTGTTGGACCAGTTCGGCGGACTGGGCCAAAGACTGCCGTTGGGCATGAGCAGGTGTCCGACGGCCACGTTCTTCATTTTGTTTTTTTCTGCCGCGGTGGTGACGCTGCGGGTCATTCCCAGCGGAGTGAAGATAGTGTCTTGGAGATTTTTTCCCCAGGTTTGACCGGTCTTGGCTTCAATGAGTTTAGAAGCCGTAATATACATGTTGTTCTGATATGCAAAGGCGGAGCGGAAGCTGGTGCTGGGCTGCTTATATCGGATGGACGCCACCTGGGAGTCCGGCGAATATCCCACGAGCAACATACTGAACAGGGAATACCACGGCAAGCCGCTGCGATGGCACAGCAGGTCTTCCACCTGAAACTCCCTGTTTACCCAGGGATCGTACATCCCGAACGACGGCAGGTACTTTCTGACCGGATCGGTCCAGGCAAGCTGCTTCCGATCCGCCAGAATTGCCAGTTGGGTGGCCGCAAAGGCTTTGCTGCACGAGCCGATGTCAAAAACCGTGTTGACATCAACCTTTGGAGAAGAGTGATCTTTACTCAGGTGGCCGAAGCCCTTGGCGTAGATGACAGTGTCATTTTCGACGATGGCGATGGCCATGCCCGGGATGCCGGCATCCGTCATCCAATTGACGGCGTCGGCCTCCAGGTCCTGCAGCCAGTCGGCCCGGGCTTGGCCGGGATGGAAAACCAGCGCCAGGGCCAAAAGACAACCCCAAGCCGGGATCAGGTGACGCAAAATCCTTCGGGAAATCTCCATATTTTCCTCCCCACTCATACAATGTTGAGTTCACGATAGTATCAGAGGAAGCTTTTCAAAAGCGCGGGGACCTGTGCCCCCACGTCCCCGTTGCCGTTGCGCGGCCAGGTGGGGCACTGCCGGGGGCCCAGTTCAAGTGCCTGCGAATCTGCGCCCGCGGAGCCTGGAGATTGGGGGGAATCATTCCAATGGTGCTAACCTGCTCCGGCCGTCATAGCATACTCCTTTGCAGCGAGCAAAATTCACGCCATGGACTTTGAGCCTGTCTTTGGTCCGGGACGTATCCCCAAGGGAAAACAGGAATCGTGTGTTGAACGATCTTTAGAGTTTCTCCTCCGGATCCAGCAATACCACTCTATGCCGATTAAGAGTGGAGTCAAATAAATTGCGCAGATTCTCCGCTGCTCCAAACGCTCCAAAAGAAGCAGGTTTTTCAGCGCTTTCCCTATTGGGACGACGGAGACAACCTCGCGCGCACTGATTTCGATTTTCAGGGCGTTTTTCCTTTCTTCGAAGGGCCGGGTCAAACCAACCCTAGAGGAAAAGCGCCTTTTTCTGTATTTTTGGGCTTTTTGAGATTACACGGAAGGATTTTACACCGCCAATCTCCGTGTCATGTCTCAACCGGTATGCAATTCGATGTTTGGCAAGCCGATGTTTAACTGCGTGTCTATTCCGGCAAGGTATTCTGGATATCTTCTATGGATTTTACTTCGATGAAGTCTCCCTTGTCGCTCTCAGTTAGGGTTCCCGTCGCCAGGACCAATTTGTCGGCCAAATTCGAGACATCTTTCCCTTTCACGATATAATCCCCATCGTCGGCTTCGAGTACAAAACCCTTCCCTCGCTTCACTACGTACCCCATCAGGGTCTCTTCCCGGCTGGCTGAGGCAATCGTTGAAATGCACGATGAAAAAAGAAATGCGAGTAAAACTGAGGAAGCAAAAATTCTCCTGACGCTTTTAGCCATAAATCTCTCCTGCGGTTCACACACCATGAAAAAGCCGAGTGCCCGAACAAGCATTCCCATAAGGCATGTGCTCGTAGAAAAGCAGAGTTGTGAGAGGAATAGAATCCTCTGGATACTGTAGATTACAGGTAGGCTTGTCTGTATTTTGATATCGGTGCAGGCTGTATACCACCCAACGAAGCTCCCCGTCTGATGGCCCTCATCCAGACCCCGGACGGAGTGAAAACATTATCCTGATCACAGGGCGCAATTTTCCGATACCCGCCATCCGCCGCCAGACCGCCGATACCCGGCCTCCGTCCACCAGACTACTCCCTTTCAAACGTTGTGCTCAACGCACCGGGCGGCGCACCGCGCAGCGTTTGCCAAATTTTGCGCGAGAGCGGCGAGCCGCTAAATAATCGATCCATCGCATCGTTGCCCACCAACAGCAGCGCAACAATCATCAGCGCGAATGGAGCGGTTTGAAAAACCTGTGTTGGAACATACGGGAACCAACCCTGGGCAAAGCTTCCCATGGACTGCAAAGCACCAAAAAGGTAGGCGCCGATCGCACCGCGAACCGGGTGCCAGCCGCCGAAAATCACGATGGCCAATGCGACCCACCCCAACCCCGACGTGGCGTGGTAGCTCCAACCCAGTTTGACCAGGAGCGAGTATGACGCCCCGGCAAATCCGACCAAGGCGCTGCCGAGGGACCGTGACAGGTCTCGCAGTTGATGCCCGCTTCCGCCCAGGTGGTCAGGTACGTATCGGTCTTGAGGTCGTAGTTGGACGTGAGCTGACTTACGTGACAACTGTAGCAGGAGGTGTTGAAGGTGTAAGCTGAATCTTTCCAGTCGACCTGCTGCCCCGCCTCTCCTCCCGGGAAGTGACGCACACCGCTGGCGGCCGTGTCGAACCAATCCTTTTTGCCGACATCATAGGCCAGGGGAATAGTTTGGAGCCTTCCACCAGGGAAGGGAGTCAAAAAAATAGTATACATTTTTCCCACCGAGGACATGCTCGATTCTGTATTTTTTTTGGCTCAGCGGACCATCTTCACGCACCCGGCCGGTTTCGCCGGAAATGTCCGCAAGGTAGGAGAACTTCCCTATTTTGACCTCTTTGGTTTGGGTCGTCAGGTTGGTCTTTGCAAATTCAGCCGTGTAGGGCTGCATGGCCAGCCCGTGGCGGGAGGTAGACCAGAGCTGGTAGAACTTCTCGTGGCACTCCCGGCAGCTCACCGAGCCCGCAAATCCCCTGGACTTCGGGGAAGCACTGCCTTCGGCAGCCAGCGCTGAGGAACCCGGCCCTAAAAATGAAAAGGCCGCCACAACCAAACAGGCAATCAATGTCAACCCTGAAATCAAGCTCCTACCCATACCGGGCCTCGCTCACTTCATCGTGTCATCTTCTCAACTCTTGGTCTGTGCGGGGTGTTGCGTCTTGCCGCAGCAAAGTTCTGGAATATCCACCCAAATTCAATCCTTCCGTGACATGTTGTTGCACCCTGACGACACGCCGGTTCAGAAAGCAAGTGCAGCCTTAAACCATATATAGTCGCCTTTGAAAGTCTTTGAGGTATCCATTTGAGGCAACCATTTCACCTCGGCTACAACCGTATGGCCTCCGCACAGCTTGGGAGAGATATACGAGAGAACCGGTCCGACACCGGTCATGAGAGTCTCAAAGGAGCCCAGCTTTGCGCCGGAGCCGCTGTCGCCGGTAAACTGCCTCCAGTAGTAGCCATTGACGCCGACCCCAATGGTGCCGCATCCGAACAAAGGCAGATGTTCGGCAACGGTAGTGTCGACGTGGAATACCTCACCGCTCTGATAGTCGATTGCGTCATTGTTCGTGTTGAAATCAAAACCTGCAGTAGTTGATACTTCGAGTCCGATCTTCTCGCTTATGTAGCTAAACGACACCAGCGGCTCGAAAGTCCAGTAATTGAAACCTGCGTTGGCCAGTCGACCGGCATTGTAATCGCCGGTCGGGGCATAGACATCCAACTGCACAGCCCATCTGAAACCGCCTCTTGTCCAGCCAAGCCAGAAAGGCACCAGTATCATGTCGCCTATGCCGTTGGCCGTGTCAGTGCGGGTGGATGTCTTGCCCCCCGGGTGGGTAATGGTGCCTGTCACATCCATCCAGATATAGGGGATAATCACACCGGCAGAGAACTTCCCATCTAGAATACCGCAGGGAAACGTGTAGATTGCTCCGAGCATTTCCAAGTTGCTCGTGATGCTTAGGTTAGCCGAGACAACTCCTCCAGACTCAACTTGCCTGCCAGCCCCGGCGCTGCCGTTATAGTGGTTGTACCAATCAAGTACCGCTAACCCGGATGGCGGAGCCATGTCCCCGAAATCGGCAAATGCGCCCGGCACGTAATGTCCGACGCCCCCCTCTGCAGCGAAGACACTTGCTCTGCTTAGCACTGTCCAGAAAGCCAGCGCCAGGATGATAACAAAAGATAACTTCTTCATGCGTTACACCCTCACCTCCTTGATTTATTGAACCAAGCCTTCGGCAGCGCGCCACCCACCCATACCCTTTGCCACCGTAATTACTCCAAAAACGCTAAGAATGCATAGCATATCTTTCGACAGGATAGGATTTCTCTTCAAATTCTCATGCCTGGAAAGAAGATGTGCCGTGACCTGCCTTAGAAAACGCATGATCGAGGACCTTCAGTTGCGGGGAATGGGCATACTTACTCAGCAAAATATTTTGGCAACAGGTTCGGTCCTCGAATCCATCTTGAAACCCTCCGAATCGGAAGAAAACCCGGGTTCCCAAAGGCCCGAAGTCATCCTTTGCCCGCACTGCGGCTCTACGCTCAGGCTGCTCAAAACCTTGAGGAACGCTCGCACCAGGGGTCCTCCGTGAAGACAAAGACAAACCCATCGCATAAGTTGCCGGCTTGGGCGAAAAACTCCCGTATCATATGTTTTGCGCATGCTTGGCCCGGTCAGATTAAGTATCCGGCAAGCTATCCAGGCGCCCGCGGTCCACTTCAGGGGTTTTTTGCCTGGCAAATATCCCCGGTATTTTCATCACCTTACAATTGCGTGGCATCCGACATACACAGAGATCTTTTGTTGACACCATTTCGAGATAACCGTATCCTTCCTTCTAAAGTTCTCAAAGGGATCATGGGTGATAGAGTAGATTTAACTATAGCCGACCATCGATTTACAATGGTTGCCCCACCCCGTATCACGGTCCATGGATCCCGGCACCACGCAGATAAGGAGAAAGTAAATGAAGCCCCGCACAAAAAATTTTTGTATGTTGTTTGCATCCGTTGCTGTATTGGTCCTGATCGCAGGGTTGGCAGGCGCAGCCGACAAACCTAACATCGTCATGATTATGACCGATGACGTGGGGTGGGGCGATCTGGGCGCCTATGGAGGCGGTGTGATGCGCGGTGCGCCCACGGTCAATTTAGATCGAATGGCCGCGGAAGGCATGCGCTTCGTCAATTACTACGGACAAGCCAGTTGCACTGCGGGCCGCGCCTCATTCATCACCGGCCGCATCCCTATCCGCACTTCCCTCTCGTCAGTCCTCTCCCCGGGTGACCCCAACGGTCTGACAAAGAAGACACCCACCATCGCACAATACCTGAAGCAGGGAGGGTACACCACCGTGCAAATCGGCAAATGGCATCTTGGCGACAAGCCTGAGAACTTTCCAACCGCTAACGGCTTCGACGAGATGTATTACATGCTGCCCTATTACGCGGGGGTCTATGCTTATGAGTACCTGCCCTTGCATCCAAACTTTCCCATACATGATACGGAGTTCATGGCCGAGTGGAACAAGATGAATGTGGCAATGTGGGAAGGGAAAGCAGGTGACCCGCCCAAGGTTGTGAAGAAGAAGTTCGTCTATGATGACCTGGCCACCAACGATGACGAAATGAGAGCCAGGGCCATCGAGTGGATCAAGCAGCACGCGAAGGAGCCCAAACCATTCTTCATGTATCTCAACTTCCAAAAGGTCCACAACCCCAATAATCCCTCACCGCGCTGGAAGGGTAAGTCTCCCGGGGGCGGAAACTATCTTGATGCATTGATGGAGATGGACGACAACTCCGGCCAGGTCGTTCAGGCGATTCGGGAATTGGGCATCTCAGAGAACACGATTGTGATCTGGACCACAGACAATGGCGCATGGATCGATGCGTGGCCTGATGCCGGGTATACACCATTCCGCGGGATGAAGGGTTCATCGTTCGAGGGTGGTTTCCGAGTCCCTGCTATTGTTTGGTGGCCGGGAAAGATCAAGGCCGGTTCGGTAAACACGGACATGTTCTCACACATGGACTGGTGGCCTACTTTGGCTCGGATAGCCGGTCTCGAACCGCCTCCTCACGCGTGGGAGGATAATGAGGGGCAACCTATCATTTTCGATGGGATCGATCTCAGCGACTCACTGCTCGGCAAAGGACCGGGCAAACGCGAGACTTTTATCTACTTCAATGACCAGTCCTTTGGTGGTATTCGCGTCAAGAATTTCAAGGCGCTCTGGACGGCAAAAGACACATGGCTTGGACCGGATCTGTTCATGAAAATCCCCGCGATTTATGACCTGCTGTGGGACCCCGGTGAGCAGTACGACATGCTCTTCAACGGGGCCGCTCCGACGCGAGGCGATCTCAAGTCTTCGCCCGGCCGCTATTCCGGTTCCGACAATGGTTGGGTGCCGTTGTATGTCGGGGGCTCCGCGGTCCAGTTCTTCGAGGAGCTCAAGAAGTTTCCCAACATTCCGTACAAACCATATGGTCCAGGTTTCACCGAAATTATTCCGCCACAGTACAAATAATGCCCAACCCCTCTGCCGCTCTTCCTGTGCAGCAGAGGGGCCGTTGCATGATAGGCCATCGTAGACAGGGGAATGGTCGCCGTGGCTCCGAGTTTGCAACCAAAAAATAAATCCACTCTCAGCGTCTTTTTTGCGGTGGTCGCGCTTGTATTCGCCGCAACGGTTGCCCGCGCCCAGGACCTGCTTCCCTCCTGGAACGACGGCCCGACCAAACAGGCCATCGTGGACTTCGTAGCCAAGGTGACGAAGAAAGGCTCGCCCGACTTCGTACCGCCCGCCGAGCGCATCGCGACCTTCGACAACGACGGCACGCTCTGGGCCGAGCAGCCGATGTATTTCCAGTTCATCTTCGCGCTTGACCGCGTGAAGGCGCTCGCGCCGCAGCATCCCGAATGGAATGACCAAGAGCCGTTCGCATCGCTGCTCAAGGGCGACATAAAGAGCGGGCTCGCCGGTGGCGAGCGGGCGATGCTTGAGATTGTCATGGCCTCACACGCCGGCATGACCACGACAGAATTCGATCAGATCGTCAAGGATTGGCTTGCCACGGCGAGGCACCCGAAAACCGGGCGGCTCTACACGGAGATGGTGTATCAGCCGATGCTCGAACTGCTGGCCTACCTGCGCGAGAACAGCTTCAAGACCTTCATCGTCTCCGGCGGAGGCATCGAGTTCATGCGGCCGTGGACGGAAAAAGTCTACGGCATCCCGCCCGAACAGGTCATCGGCAGCAGCATCAAGACGAAGTTTGAAATGCGCGACGGCAAGCCTGTGCTCGTTCGACTGCCGGAGTTGAACTTCATTGACGACAAGACCGGCAAGCCGGTCGGCATCAACTCGCATATCGGCCGCCGGCCGATCGCAGCGTTCGGTAACTCAGACGGCGACCAGCAGATGCTGGAGTGGACGCAGGCCGGCGGCGGCGCGCGGTTGATGATGCTCGTTCACCACGACGACGCTAAGCGCGAGTGGGCCTACGGCGCGGAATCGAAGATCGGCACGTTCAGCGACGCACTCATGACCGAGGCGAAGAATAACGGCTGGACAGTCATCAGCATGAAGGACGACTGGAAAGTTATTCTTCCCTTCGAGGGGAAATGAGCAGGGAGGTGAGGAAGGAGGACTTCCGATGCTGATGATCGGGGGACCAACATGCCATGAATTTTCCGTGAATGGATAGGCCCTGCCGGTAAGAAGAAGAGACGGAGGTTCCACCCAAAGTATGATGCTTGACTATTTGGCGGTCAAAGCAATCGATCCGTCCCAACCGGGAGGCAGTTCATCGACTTTCAGGGCGTCGATTCTCTCGATCATCCGGCGGGCGGCAGGATCATCGGGTCTGATCCTGAGCGCTTTCCGGAACTTCTCAGTCGCCGCTTCGAAACCCGTGGAAAGGTAGAGCTCGAAGGCCTGCCCGTAGGTATCGTAATAAAGCATTGCGTCATCGTCCAGGGGCTCGGAAGCCTCGCCGTATACTTCAAAGACCTTGACTGCCTTGGACTTGCCTTTCACTCTGATTACATCCAGGATACGGGACCTGAAGACGCCGGGGGGCAGATCCTGGTGGGTGGACTCTGAAATTATCAGTTCCGTATTATACCTTTTGTTGGCCCCCTCCAGCCGGGAGGCGA
>JBEKXG010000035.1:0-31214 GCA_049512295.1 Syntrophobacteraceae bacterium | reverse complement strand
CTGGGGGGAACTTACGGCGGCAACCCGGTTTGCTGCGCGGCTGCTCTTGCCGTCCTCGAGATATTCGAGGAAGAAAACCTGCTTCAGCGGGCCGAGATGCTGGGTACCAAAATCAGGGCGAGATTTGAAGATTTTCATAAGCGTTTTGAACTTGTCGGTGATGTTCGAGGCCTTGGGCCGATGCTAGCGCTCGAACTCGTGAAAGACCGCGAGACAAAAGAGCCAGCTGCGGCAGAGGCAAAAGCCCTGGTCAAATTTTGTTACGAAAGAGGTCTGGTGATCCTTTCATGTGGAAATCTCAGCAACGTCATTCGGACACTTATGCCCCTGGTCATAACTGACGAGCAGCTCGAAAGAGGTCTCGCCATTATGGAGGAAGGTCTGGCCAGCCTTTCGAAATAATAAAAGAAAAGGGTACCCTGAATTGTCCACCTTGGAAATGATCAAGAAGAAGCTGGACCCTGCCTTCAGCTACGTGATCTTCGAAAAAGACGGGCTGAACGAGAAGAACGCCTGGATCGGATTGTATGCCTCCCTGGGTGGACTGGAGCTGCCCATCCTGGACGTGTTGACCTTTGAGGATACAAGCAGGGGGAAGATGTTGCTCGTGGCCGTGTTTGAAGCAGGACGGGCGGATACGATCATGGAAAAGATTATCTGCTCCAGGTTGCCCAGAAACATGGTTTCTTACGTCTACGGGACTTCCGGGCAGGATAATGGCCATAAAGAAAATTGACGCTTCCTCTCAGAAGTTCCACGCCGCCCTGCCCATCAGGAGTTTGGAACGGACCTTTCTGCAGACCCACCAAACGGGAGGTTAGATGCAAGATGAGTGAGAATAAATATGCTGTCATACTGGATGAACTTGCCGAAGCCGAATCCAGGCCTGAGGTGTTGTTCCGGCAGGCCGGAGACGGTTTCCTGCAGGTTGAATACGGCGCAAACCCGAGATTCAACCTGATCGATTCCTTCAGGACTCTCACCATCAATGAAGCCGTTAAAGAAAAAAAGGTCAAAGGGTTGTTTGAAACCGTGCCCGGAATCCGAACGAACCTGTTTCATTTCGATCCGGAGATCTTGTCTGCCCGGGATTTGATCGCCCAAATCAAGGAAGCGGAGGAGAAGCTTGCACATGTCGAAGATATCGTATTCGACTCGCGCATCATCTCTTTGCCCATTGCTTTTGAAGACAGTGAGACAAAGAAAGCAGTGGCGAAGTACGTCAAAGAAGTGAGGCCGGACGCTCCCAACGCGATCAACGGCTACAATATCGAATACATGGCCCTCTGCAATGGGGTTTCAGTTGCCGAAATAAAACGGATGGTCTGCGGCACCGAATGGTACAACAGTGGAAACGGCTTCTGGCCGGGTGGAGGATTCTTTTGGCCACTTGACCCAAGGTGTGCCATCGTAGTACCCAAGTACAACCCGCCACGAACCTGGACTCCGGAGGGGACTGTAGGCATTGGCGGTCCCTGCCTGTATGTTTATCCCACTCCTACGGGAGGCGGATACCAGCTTTTCGGCAGGACGATCCCGATTTTTCAGTTCGCTCAGAAGCACCCGCTTTTCAAGGACAGCCCCACGTTCTTCAAGGCTGGAGACAGGATTCGGTTCCATGAGGTAAGTGAACCGGAGATCCTCGATATCTATAAGCATGTCCATGAAGCAACCGATTACGTCTACGATATCAAACCCGCCCGATTCGCAGTAAAGGATTGGCTCGATTTCTACAACTCGGCGGAGGTCCGGAAGCAAGTGAAGGAGCTTCTCGCAAAACAGGAAGCGGGAACGAAAGTTGCCCCGAGGGTATAAACGATCTAGCCAGGAGCAGACAAGATGTTGAAGATCATAAACGGAGGAATTGAAACAATCGTTGAAGACTGGCCGGGAAGAATAGGCTATCTGGATAATGGCATGGCCTCTTCCGGCGCTTTCGATAATGTTGCCCTGGGGTTCGCAAATCTGCTGGTCGGAAATCCGTCAGGTGAGGCCGGGCTCGAAATTGCCGGTGGATACTTCGAGGCGGAGTTTGGAGCGGACACGCTTATCAGCGTGACCGGGACCGACATGAAGCCAATGTTGAACGGTCAGCCCATGCCCATGTGGGAAGCTGTGCCCGTAAAAGCAGGCGATAATATCAAATTTTCGCATTTCGGTGAGTTCGGTTTCCGGTCCTACATCGGCGTAGCCGGAGGATTTGACGTGCCCCTTGTTCTCGGCAGCAAGTCGACCTGTCTTTTCGGAAGCTACGGTGGGTTCGAAGGACGAAAGCTGGCGCCGGGTGATGTTTTGAAATTCGGTGCGCCGTCCACTGGCATCCAAAGCGGCCGAAAGGTCAAACCGGAGGCAATGCCGGAATATTCACGCGAATGGGTTCTGCGTTCAATCCCGGGTCCGAATTCTTCCCCGGACTATCTGACCGAAGAGGGAATGGATTATCTTTTCTCCAATTCTTTCAAAGTCCAGTTGAACTCAAATCGTTCGGCCTATCGGGTAGCTGAGGCAAAGGACCTTGCCTTTGCAAGAAAGGATGGGGGCGTTGCAGGGAGTCACCCTTCAAATGTGCTCGATCACGCTTATGCAATTCGGGGCGCTCTCAACATATGCGGAAACACTCCCATTTTACTGATCGCGGATGGCCCGACCCTTGGAGGATATTTGGTGGCTCTGCAGGTTATCTATGCAGACCTGTGGAAAATTGGGCAGGGAACGCCCGGCAGGGACTTCTTCAAGTTCGCGTATTGCACTCAGGAAGAAGCGGTCCTGGCTCGCAAAGAACAGAGGGAATGGTTGTCCACGAAGTCTTTGGCCTGATTTCCGGAAAGAGGTGGATGAGATGGACCTCAATGTAGACATGGGAGAAAGCTTCGGCCGATACAAGCTTGGCAATGATGAAGAGGTCATGAAATATATCACTTCTGCCAACGTCGCCTGTGGTTTCCACGCGGGCGACCCGCTTGTGATGAACACCACCGTCCAGTTGGCCAAACAGTATGGCGTCGCCGTGGGCGCCCACACCGGACTTGAGGATATCCGCGGTTTCGGGCGCAGACGGCTCGATATTACGCCCGAAGAACTGAAAAGTGACACTCTGTGCCAACTTGGGGCACTCGATGCCATTTTGAAGGTGAACGGCATGACAATGCAGCATGTGAAACCGCATGGAATACTGTACCGCATGGTTTCAGACGAGGAGAAATACGCCGAGGCGTATCTCGATGCAGTAGCGTCATACAACCGTCAACTGTTCATCATGATTCCGAGGGGCACGCTGATTTGGCGGCGGGGGAAGGAACTCGGACTTAAGATGTGTGCCGAAATCCTTATTGACCTCAGCTATGACGACAATGGCAACTGGGTGCTTGAGCGCACCAAGAAGGCCAGGTCCCCCGAAGAAGTGGCCGAAAGGGCGGTCATGGTCGCCCGTGATAAACAGATCGCCACGATAAGCGGGAAGCGAATAAGTGCCGATGCCGACACGATATGCTGTCACGGCGATTCGCCCAATGCCGTGGAGGTGGTCAAAGCGGTCAAAGCGCAATTCGAACAGTTGGGGATTCCGCTGAAGAAACTGAACGACTCAAGAGCATAGCCGGAAAGGGAGGTCTTAATAATGGAAGTTATCGTAAAAGCTCATATGCCTGGCCTTGTGGCGCGTGTCGTCGTAAGCGAGGGCGATAAGATCGCCAAGGGGCAGGAAGTTGCCGTAATCAACTGCATGAAAACCGAGCTCTCGGTTATCTCATCCACAAACGGGACCGTTAAGAACATCCTGGTCAAGGAATGGGATGAAATGGAGATCGACAGCCCGATGATAGTTTTGGAAGCATAGGCCATAGGACCCAAGGAGGGTCAGGGCTTTTTTCGCCTGCAATAAGGGCGTCCTGGAAACGGGGGAGAAAGAGAAGAGTTCTCCGGCCCCCTGACCGGCTTTCTACGGGTGTTGAAAGCCCCCTCTTCCTCCTTTCCCAAAGGCGGCGATAAGGCGCTTGGGGGGACTGGATGCGTATCCCATGGCTCTCCCGGACAATTCCGTCCGTTGGATGGCTCAAACTCGGGAAGGAAATAGTTTCGGTGATTAAGAAGCTCCTGATAGCTAACCGCGGCGAGATCGTGGTCAGGGTAATGAAGACTTGCCGGAAGCTCGGAATCAAAACAGTTGCTGTTTACTCCGAGCCTGACAAAAATCTGTCGTATCTCAGGCATGCGGATGAGGCCTGCCATATCGGTCCCGCAAATCCGATCAAAAGCTATTTAAACATGGAGGCCATACTCGATGCGGTGAAAAAGTCCGGGGCTGATGCGGTCCACCCCGGCTACGGGTTCCTTTCCGAGAACTCACTGTTTGCTAATGCGGTTGTCTCGGGCGGCACAACCTGGGTTGGGCCGCCGCCTTCCGTGCTGGCGGAGATCGACTCCAAGTGCTACTGCCGAAGGATCGCAACTAATTCGGGGGTTCCTGTAGTACCAGGAACCATCGAGATCATAAAAGATGAGGGCGATATAATCCGCTTTGCCTCGGAGCATGGGTATCCACTTGTTTTGAAGCTCGATAAAGGTGGCGGCGGCAAAGGCATTGAACAGATCAGGGAGGACGGACAGGCTAAGGAGGCCTTCGAGCGGTTGTCGCGAATCGGCCTGATGGCCTTCGGCCATCAGGAGAGCTACATCGAGCAACTGATCGCCGCCCCGAGGCATATCGAAGTCCAGTTTCTGGCGGATCGTGCCGGCCACTGCCTCTGTCTGGGCGAAAGAGAATGTTCGATCCAGAGGCGGTACCAGAAAATCATCGAGGAATCGCCCTCGCCTGTGGTCACAATGGAGGACAGGGATACACTTTATCGACACACCGCAAACCTTGTGAAGACCATGGGCTACCAGGGAGCGGGGACGATGGAGTTCCTGCGGTCTGAGGACGGCAGTTTTTACTTCATGGAAGTAAACGCGAGGCTGCAGGTCGAACATCCCGTCTCGGAATTTCTTACTGGGATAGACATTGTCGAAGAGCAGCTCAAAATCGCTTCGGGCCGGGAACTCGACGTTAGACAGCAGGATGTTTCGTTAAAGGGCTACTCCATCGAGGCCAGGATATATGCGGAAGACCCCGTTTCATTCTTCCCTTCGCCCGGGACAATCAGCAGGCTGCGAGTCCCGGAAGTCGATGCCGCTCATTTAAGGATCGATCACGCTATCGAAGAAGGTTGCACCGTCCCGCCCTACTATGACCCTCTGCTGGCCAAGGTCATCTCGTGGGGAGAATCGCGCTCGGAAGCGATCGATTACTTGCTGAAGGCGCTTTCGGAATTTCAGATAGAGGGAATAAAGACCACTATTCCGGCTAATCTCTTGATCCTGGATAGCCGCGAATATCGGACCGGCGATCTCCACACCGGATTTCTCGAACGCCTGTATTCAAAAGCGGCCTCGGAAGATGGCTCCATAAAGCCTTTATGGCCTAACATGTAAAAATGGTGGGTTTATGCTGGAGCTAAGCGGGTGGTCCTTTTTCATTGCCGGACTGTTCGGAATCGTTATGGCGGCGGGGGGAATCCTGGCGAGCGCCGGCATGGCATTTCCCATGGGCAAGCCGTTGCTTAAGACTGCGGCTTAATACGGCCCGCCGGGCTCATCCGGGCTGGAAGCTCTCTTAAGGCCGGTTCTTTCCCTCGCGCCCGTGTAAAGGGAAAGAACCGCGCCATTTTGGTTTCCCGGCAATTAACGCGTATCTCTCCATATGAGCTAACCTTCGCGATCCTCAAGCAATATCTATCGCCGGGCTGCCCTAAATCACAGGAGACAACCGATGCGCGGCTTTTATAACAGGGTCCTCAGTGTCGACATGACACAAAGATCTTTTGACGTTAAGACTTTTCCCGACGAGGTTATGGAGAAGTTCCTCGGCGGCAAAGGACTTGCAACGTATATGCTGTTGTGCAGCAACCCGGTCGGGGTCGATCCGTTGAGTAAAGACAACAGGCTGATCTTCGCGATCGGACCGGCTACCGGGACAGGGGTGTGGGGATCATGCCGGTATGGTGTTTTCACCAAGTCCCCTCAGACCGGCTTCTATTCCGAGTCCTACTCCGGCGGGTCGGTTGCCGAGTACATGGCGGGCGCCGGCTTCGACGCCTTCATAATCGAAGGGGGATCCGATGTGCCCGTGTGGGTTGAAATCACTGAAGATGAGGTTTTCTTTCATCCGGCCGCAGACCTCTGGGGCTTGGAGACATACGAAACCGAAGACAAGGTCAGGGAGTGGATCAAACGGAACCGCCCCGGCAGCCCGCAGAGTGGAGTTGTGGTGATAGGACCGGCCGGAGAGAATCTGGTCAGATTTGCCGTGATTGAAAACAATTACTGGAGAAGCGCCGGGCGGACAGGTGTGGGCGCGGTAATGGGGTCAAAGAAAATAAAAGCGGTTGCCTTCAGGGGGAATCGCCGCAAAGAGTTGGCAGACCCCGGGTTGATAAACCGGTTCGTAAAGGAAATGTCGGCAGTCGGCAAGGAAAACGCCGGCGTGCGCGCCTATAAGTCCATGGGGACTCCCATGCTCGTGGACATTTTGAATGAGGCCGGGGGCTTCCCCACACGATACTGGAAAAAGGGGAGGAGTGAGTACCGGGAAAGCTTCAATGCCTCGGCCCTTCTCGCTCGTGCGGACGTGAAGCCCCGCTCGTGTCCCAGGTGCTTTATGGCCTGCGGCAAGGTTGCTTCTGTAAAGGAAGGCCGCCACAAGGGGCTGAAGATAGAAGGCCCGGAATATGAGACTATTTTTGCGTTCGGAGGATTGTGCGAAGTAAATGGCATCGAAGAGATCATGCATCTCAACGATCTGTGCGACCGTCTTGGAATGGACACAATTTCGGCGGGCAACTTGGCCGCCTTCACGATTGAAGCCGCCAGGCAGGGCCGTATCGATGCGGCACTCGACTATGGCGACGTAGATGCAATTGCTCGGCTCCTGTCCGATATCGCGTACAACCGCGGGCATGGGGCCGTACTTTCCAGGGGCATCAAACATGCTGCCCGGCTATGGGGTATGGAGGATCAGGCGATACATGTAAAGGGCCTGGAGCCGCCGGGCTATGACCCGAGGATCCTGAAAGGAATGGGGCTTGCGTACGGCTCATCGGCTCGAGGCGCTTGTCACCTTCGGGCCACCTTCTATAAACCCGAGCTCGCCGGCATGATACCCCGCGATCAAATAGACGGGAAGGCGGCAATGTTTGCCGAATGGGAAGATCGACTTCTAATTTTCGACACTCTCATTTTGTGCCGTTTTTACCGGGACCTCTATCAGTGGGACAAGCTCCGGGAAATTATTCGCGGCACAACCGGTTTGGACCTGGATGCCGAGGAAATGAGGAAAAAAGCATCGGCAGTGATAGATAATACGCGCCGTTTCAATATTCGCGAGGGGCTGACGAAGAAGGACGACTACCTTCCCAAACGCTTTCTGACGGAGGCTCTTCCTGAGACCGGCAATGTCATTACGGAAGAGCAGATGGTCCAATTGCTCCAGGATTACTACCGGGTGCGCGGATGGGATGAAGAAGGGGTCCCTGCCGCCCATTGTGATTAAATACCGCATATCATTGTCTTCCATACGGATTTATGCAAATAATGACCCGCGAAATCCCAAATCAACTCTCATGAAAGACCGGCCTTGATCGCCAAGACCTACACGTGCAGTCTTTTAGGCATCGATGTGGTAAGAAATGAACGGATCGCCGTGATTTCGATCCTCTTGCTCGGCCTGCTCCTGGCGGGCTGCAGTAACGATTCTCGAAAGGGAACCGAAGAACGGCATGGCGGTGCCCTGGTATTTGACAGCGGACCTGTTGTACGAAATGATTCCGGTATCTACAAAGGTATTCCCTATGCTGCTCCCCCCAAAGGAAAGCTGCGTTGGCAGCCTCCTCAACCGGTCGCCGGCTGGACGGAGCCTCGTGCATTCGATGAATTCGGGCCGGCTTGCCCCCAGTCGGGCTACGACGGCCGTATGGATGAAGACTGCCTTTCTCTGAACGTCTGGACTCCCGCTCACAGGGAGAACGAAAAGCTGCCCGTGATGGTCTGGATCCACGGCGGGGCGTTCCTGTCCGGCTCCGGCTCGGACGAACTGTACGACGGTACTGCGCTTTCTAAAAAGGGAGTCGTGGTGGTAACACTCAACTACCGTCTCGGGTCTTTCGGTTTTTTGGCCCACCCGCTACTTTCGGCGGAATCCCCCTCAAAAATCTCCGGAAATTACGGATTGCTCGACCAGATCGCAGCGCTGCAATGGGTGCAGCGCAACATCGCCGGATTCGGAGGAGATCCCCAAAAAGTCACCATCTTCGGCGAATCCGCCGGTGCCACGAGCGTGTCTCTTCTTTTGGTCAGCCCCATGGCCGGTGGATTGTTCCACTCCGCAATCGCCGAGAGCCCGGTCATGGCGGGGTCTCTACGGCCTCTACGCAGCGAGGAATTCCATGTCGTTCCGGCCGAGACGGTCGGAATGAGGCTTGCTGAAAAGATGGGGATCCCAGACGGCCCGGATGCACTGGATGCTTTGCGCAAGGCCTCCTGGGACACGATCCAAAAGGCAACGGCAGGCCTGGGCGCCGAATTGGGGGTGGAGGTCCTCAACCTGGTCTGCTCGCCCACAGTTGACGGATACGTTATTCCCGACCATCCGGTGCGCATGTTCCGTGAGGGCCGGCAGCTCCGGGTGCCTTTGATGACGGGTACCACGGCAAACGAAAGCACTATTTTTCTCCCTCTTCTGATCACTTCAAAAACCGGTCCCGGCGAATATCGGAAGTATGTTGAAAAGGCGTTTCCAGGAGATGCCGAACGGGTCCTGGAGCTTGCACCGGCAGGGAGCACCGCCGAAACATGGGAATGCTTCGATCGGCTCATTTCCGCAAAATGGTTCGGGGCGTGGGCCGACTTCATGGCCCGGAGCGCCGGAAAAGAAGGAGTTCCAACCTGGTTGTACCGGTTCAGCAAAAAACCGCCGCCATGGGCCGCGGAAATTCTCCTTGCCGACTCGTCCGATACGGATATATCCAGTGAAAAGCTCGGGGTCCCGCACGGCTCCGAACTGTATTACGTCTTTGGCTTTATGGAATTCTTGCCGGGATTTGACGATGAGGACGGGAAATTTTCAGACCGTATCATTTCTTACTGGACCAACTTCGCCAAGACCGGCGACCCGAACGGCAACGGCTTAGCCCAATGGCCGGGCTACGGCACTGAACACCGGCGAGACTATCTGTACCTCGGTGTTGAAATGAGGGCCGGGTCGCGGCTCGATGCCGAGCTTTACCGCCTCATCGAAAAGACGTGGCTGAATACAGTATACTGAACAAAAGATATACATATCCGTCCGGGCTGAACTTTTGTCAGGCTAATCCGCCCATTCCAACTTCACCAGTTCATCTGCGGAACAGGGTCCGGGAACAGTGCAGTAAGGCGCGAGCAGGTTGAAAAACACGTCGGGATCAACGGCTTTTTCCGGCGCCAGGACCCCCTGGTGCCGCACCTGTCCCCGGAGGAGCATCAGGGTCCCAAGGGCAAGGGGAATACCGGTTGCCCCATCCATGCCGGCCGGGATGGATTGGATCGATGCGAATACGGCGGCCGCACGTCTGTCTTTTATGCCTCTGGCCGTAGAAAAGAAACAGGGCAGGCGAGGTTCATCGGTAAACCAGCCCGCGAAAAAGCCCAGGATTTGGTTTAGGGGGGCATTGGCACTCTCGACCAGTTTCCTCCCGGCTTGCTCGAGCGTCAGCTTTTTGCTGTCGATCTGCTGCTGGAGCATACGGAAAAAGCCGATATGGTCCGATGGCATGACCATGGCACAGCGCGTACGCTTGAGTCCCGGATACGAGTAGTAAAACGAGACGGGCTCGGGGTGTCCGACCGAATAGAGCGTGCGCCGGCCGCGGTTGGGAGAGTGGATCACGATGTCTTCCAGCGGCCTTCCATCTGCCAGCCGCCCATCGCTGCACTCAAGGATCTTACCGGAACACTGCTGCATCCAATGCACTACTGCGGCGGAGAATTCGATTTCCTTGGAGGCTTTTCCGCCCGTATCTTCTTCGATATTCCAGGCCGCCAGCATTTCATCGGCTCTGTCGAGCGACCGGTAGGCGCACGCTCCCAGCAGATTGGTGATGCCGGGGCTTGCGCCCATGCCCACAATCGCCGTCATGCCCCTCACACGAGCCTTGTCGTTCATCTCCAGCATATCGCGAGTGGGTTCCGGATCGTCACAGATATCCGCATAGTTTACTCCTGCGGCAATGGCCGCTTCGAGAATCGGAACACCGAACCTGAAAAAGGGACCCACACAGTTCATCACAATATCGAAATCTTTCATCAATCTGGCCACGTCGTCGTTTCTAGTCACATCGACACTCATGGCCTGACCCTTGCCATGGCACTCCAGCGCGGCACGTTCCGCCGACTGTCTGTTCAAATCCGCGACGACGATGGAATCAACCTCGTCGTATGCAGACAAAATCCGTGCCGCCGTGGACCCCATTGCGCCCGCACCAAGAGCCAGTACACGAGCCATGATACCCTCCTTTTCCATTGGATTTCAAAAAGCCGTTCGCTATCATCCCGAAATAGCGGGGCGCCCCCCCCACGCTCCGCGAGGTCGGGGAATGATTCCTTACTATAAAAATATCCTCGCACACAATATCCTGACTTTATAGGACATCATAATACAATACCTGACCCCGATCCTCGTGAGATAGACTTGCTATCTACACTCAAGAAGGGACAAATGCCAACTGTCTTTATTAACCATACTGACGTCGCGATTGCTTCCAAAAGTGATGCGTTTAACGAGGCAAAAGCCCGCTTCGCGAAAAGCTCCGCTAGTTAGTGTCCATCCGGAAACCCCGGATAAGAACTCCACGCCCCGCGAGGTTTCTGTTCGGAAAGGAGGTATTTTTCGTTCTGGCTAGGAAATCGACGGCTTGCGCGGAGGCGTACTTGGGTACCGCCTCGCGGAGCGTCGAGATTGATTGACACCGCCAGAGCCTGCCCCGGACTCGATCCGGGGGCGGAAAAGGACCCTTTCCGGACGGAAACTACGCTCGTTGCAAATTGATCCATAATAGAGTAGCGTTTCCAACGCCCCGGGTTTTCCTGTTCCGCGCTGCTGCATGGTGATCATACCAGGTGCGGAAGAGAGGAATGGGTAGTGCCGGTGCATATTTTGACGATTTTAGGATAACATTGCTTAAGGGGAAAGACCATGTTCAGTAATATTCTGGCCTGTATGATGCTCGTTTGGATAGCCTTTTACCACGTTCCTGCATGTTCGGCTCAGCCCCGGGAACCGCAAGGCATCGAAGGCGGTCAATTCGACACGAGGGGGGAGCGAATCGGCGGGCTTCGCCTCGGCTTGGCGGAAAAAGAGGTCGCCCGGAACATCTCCTGCAAGCCAAAGAAGGGCAAAGAAGTATTCGAAGGGGCGACGGGCGAGTACGTGCAGATGTGGAAGCACGCCGAGTGCGGCATTGTGCTTAAAATGGGCTCGGAGCGCAAAGGAGGCAAGAAAGTTGTCGAATCGATCACCGTCACGGGTCCCGGCAATCTCGTGACAGGCCGGGGTATTCATATTGGGAGCACGGAAGAAG
The DNA here is from genome assembly GCA_049512295.1 of Syntrophobacteraceae bacterium. Lineage (GTDB taxonomy): Bacteria > Desulfobacterota > Syntrophobacteria > Syntrophobacterales > Syntrophobacteraceae > SbD1. The sequence goes on along the minus strand of JBEKXG010000035.1, from coordinate 19,569 downwards.
AAGTCATCAAGGTCTACGGTCGGTATCGGGACGATGATGGTGGGACCGGGAAGGGCAGGAAGTTCGTCGCCGGCTCCATTTATGATGGAATGATCTTTGATTTCGAGGACGGGAGAGTGGTCAGAATATTCCTTGGGGCTGCTGCGGAGTAGGGCGATTTTTTCTTGACGCAGAACCGGGGACGACGGCTCTTGCGTATTCCGTACACAATCCTCGGCCGTTGCCGGTTTACCGGGAGAACGAGCAATGACGCCAAAGATGCTGCTGTTGATCATTCTGTTGCTGCCTTGCGTCTGCGCCGGCGCTGCCGCAAATGCTGCCCCAACGTAACCGTAAAGAGTCAGGAATGAACTTCTAACCGCGAAGGGATGGACGAGCATGAAAAGATTAACGGGAAAACAAACTCTGGTGGCTATTATCGCTCTCACTATGATCTTTGGATTCAACCTTTTAATAATGGCAAAAAACGTTCCCGCCGCTCAAACAGAAACTGTTCAGTTTAATGTGGATACATCCATGATGGAAAATCTCGTTGTGCTCAAGGGCAAGAGCGTAACCATTTACTTGGCATCGGGCCAAACGATTACCGGTGTAGTAAATGGTGTCAAAGGCAACCTTTTGCATCTCGGTAAAATAAGTCAGAAAGATTTTTATGATGCTCTGGTTGCCCTTGATCGTATCTCCGCAATTGAAATGAAAGTCAGGTAAGAAAAAGCGTTCACCCTGAGGACACTGATTGCACAATTTTCAGGAAACCTGATCGGTAGCGGGTTAATGCGCCTGCTGTTCATCCGAGATTTCTTATCTATTTCCGGCTGAACCGCTAAGGGGGATAGGGGATGTTTTTGCAGTTGTATCTTTTATCTGAGAGGTTCGATGAAAGGGGCGCCGCCATACAAGATTGAAACCTGGTTCCCGGCCGATAAGACACGGGCCGATCTGATAACCGGCGCGCTCACCCCTGCGCAAGCCGGTGGCGAGATCGGGATGGAGAGAGATCGTGAAAATTTACACATTAGTACTTTTAACCGCTCTTTTATCGATCGTCTGCTTAACACATAGTAGTACACAGGCCGGATCATCATCAGATTTGGATACCTACTACCCGCTAAATCCGAGAACGATGACATATGACTATTCACAAAAAGATTCCAATGCAATAAGTACAAGACAGGTTAGTTTTCAGCAGTCACGGAATCTCGACAATATTAAAGTCACACCATCCATAATTACAGGTACTGGCCTGAAGTCTCCAATTACTAAATTTATTTATGCATCATCAGATGGTGTATACATCGTAGGTTCTCAAATAAATGACTTAATAGCAAAATTTGATACTAAGCTTCTTATATTGAAATCTCCAATCAAAAAAGGCACTTTCTTCGAATCTGATGTATCGTTTTCAGCAGGCGGTAGCTTGTCGTCTACTTCACATTATAGCTATTCTATTGATGATACAAATGCAGTCATTACAGTTCCTTATGGTCAATTCACAAACTGTATCAGAATGAAGGCTACGGTACGAAGTGGCGAAACAATAAATGAAGCGACTTACTGGCTTGGGCCAAAGGTAGGACTATTAAAGAGCATTGAAATTATCAAATCGACCAGGACTAACAGCGTAACAGAAACAGAAATGTCACTAAGGAAAGTAGATTATAACACACCCGCAGGCGCCGGACAGACTCCCATGGAACTTCATAGATCCATGGAATGGCTCACTGACAACCCCATAGCTAACATGAAAGGCCCTGATTTCCTGCTGCTGTACGTCGCTATTATTGCGGGGGGGTTGGTTTTCGGTTGGATTTTGATTCGGAAATCGGATTCGACCGGTCAGGAAACGCCATTGCCGCTGCCGCCCGAGCCCGACCCCTATGAGGTGGCATACCTTCGGGGAGGTGTTCAGGAAGTAATACGGCTTGCCGTATTCAAGCTCATTCAGACCCGTTGCGTGGTGAGCGGCGTTGAAAGCCCCGGGATTATGCGGGTTGACGATCTCTCAGGGCAGCCGGCAATGTCCGATATGGAACGCGTCGTATACAATGACCTGGCCAGCCCCCAAACGATGCGCGGCATTTGTAAAAGGCTCTCCTCAGAGTTCAGGGAACGTTGTGCTCCTTTGGAGCAGCGTCTCTATATGGACCGGATGCTCATTTCGCAGGCCGCAAAGGACAGGGCGCGGTTCGTAATGATCGCCCTGTCTGCCGTCATTCTGGGCCTGGGCGGCTACAAGCTTGCTGTCGCACTGTCGAGAGGCCGCACCAATGTTCTCTTCCTGGTACTCGCGGCGGTAATCGGGTTCATATTGACGATCGGGATATCCCGAACGCCCCGGCTCAGCAGGCGGGGCATCGATTATCTCAATCGGCTTCGGGTGAAGCTGCAGGGTGAAAAGAATGCAGCCGTTCCGGATTCTGGAATCGAAGGCGTCCATCGGCTTCTCCCCGTTCTTCCTTTTGGGATACCGGCTACGTTGGCGGCTGGGGGGGCGGAGGCGGAGGCTGTGGAGGTTGCGGGGGCGGGAATTAGGGACATGGCCGCACCATATTACCCCGGCAACATGCTTCTTCAGTGGCATATAACAGAGCGGTGCAATCTCCGGTGCGCTCATTGTTACCAGAGTTCCTTTGCAGGCGATGAGTTGGACTATATCGGGCTGCTTGCTGTCCTGGAGCAGTTCAGGGAACTGCTGATCTCGTGGAAGCGGCAAACCGGCGCCATTGGAGTGAAGGGACATTTGACCGTGACGGGAGGAGAACCTTTCCTTCGGCCCGATTTCATGGACTTGCTCCAGACCTTTTGTGCCAACAGCACCCTTTTCACCTTTGCGATTCTCACCAATGGCAGTCTCATCGATCAAGCTGCGGCCTCAAGGCTCGCAAAACTGGCGCCATCCTTTGTACAGGTTAGCATAGAGGGTGGCCGGGAGACTCACGACCGTATCCGTGGACCCGGCTCTTTCGAGAAGGCCGTTTCGGCCGTTCGCCGGCTGGTGAAAGCAGGAATTCGCACCTTCATCTCGTTTACCGCCCACAAGGATAACTACCTGGAATTTCCCGAAGTGGTGGACATTGCCCGGCGCTTGAAGGTCGCGCGCGTGTGGGCCGACCGCTTCATTCCTCCCCCATCGGTCTCCTCTCGGGCTATTGACTTACAAGCCCCATGCACCCTCACCCCCCCTGAAACTCTCCGTTTCTTCAGACTCATGCGTCAGACACGGGGTGACAGGAGAATGAGTCTCTGGTTCCGGTTGAAGCAAACCGAAGTAGCCATGCACAGAGGGCTCCAATTCCTGGTGGGAGGCGGAACGCCGTATCGCTGTACAGCCGGTGACAGCCTGATTTCCATCCTGCCCGATGGCGACGTGTATCCCTGCCGGCGCATGCCCATCAAGATCGGCAACGTCATGGAAACGCCCCTTGCCAAAATCTACCACGGGAGCGGGATATTGCGCGCCTTGCGCGATAGAGACCGCATCGGCGACGGATGCCGGAAGTGCTTCTTCGCCCGGGTGTGCCGGGGAGGGTTGAGATGCCTCTCCTATGCCCTGACCGGTAGCCCTTTCGAGGCAGACCCCGGGTGCTGGCTGAGCGAGCAGGCAAGGGCTTCCTCAGGAGACCCGGGGATGCGGAATTCAGGCAGGCAGGATCAGATCGCCGATTCGCACTTCCACAATGCCAACTACGCCATGCAGGGCGTGCCGCTGAAGACGCTCATCGATAAGTACATGGGGGATAAAATCGCACGGTCGGTGGCCTTTCCCCTCCCCTTGCAGCAAAAGTGGGACAGCTTCGAGCACTACGCGGAAGACAAGATGCCGCCCAATTACTACATGGGGCCGAAGGCGGGCATGTACTACTACTCCGCTATCGATGCGATGACCGCCATGGACTATCTCACACTGTCAGACGCCGACAGGGCTCGTCTGGATCCGATGATCGTCGGGTTCAACCCCATGGATCGGTATGGCGTCAACCACATCAAGCGTATGCTGATCCTCTACCCCGGAGTTTTTTCGGGCATAGGCGAGTTCTCGGTGCATAAGGAGATCGTCGGCGACAAGATAGACGATGATCTTACCAGGATGAACCTGGCTCCGGGCGAGACGCTCCCTCAGGACGCGACCGAATCGACCCGCAACACTCTCTATAACCCATCGCTCAAGACCATCATGGATTTCGCGGGCCAAGCGGGTTTGATGGTTTGCCTCCACAGCGACGCCTATCCCGCCAGGGTCGCGTACGACGGCAAGGTCGTCAGCTTGTCGCCGGAGGCGCCTTACACTGCCGGCATGAAGCATCTGTGCGCGCAAAGCCCGAAGACCACGGTCTATTGGGCGCACACCGGGCTTGGCCGCTTCGTGAAGCCGGCGGCAAATCACCTCCAGGTGGTTTCCGAAATATTGGATGCATGCCCGAACTGGTATACCGACCTTTCCTGGGACCTCGTGCAGGCGTACATAGTGGATCCGAAGCCCGGAATGCCCTCGCTTGATGATTGGGCCAACTTCATCAGGAAGTATCAGGACCGGGTCCTTTGGGGTTCCGATACCGTTATCTACACGAGGAACAAAATTGACGACAAAGCCAACCCGGTCATGGGGAAAGAGATGCCTGTCGAGGACTACCTCGCGGTTAAGGAAATATTGAACCCGCTGTGGGAAAAAGTCGGTCCCGAGATCACCAACAAGGTCAGGTACGCAAATCACGTGCGCCTGTTCGATGCTGCCAAAGCGAAAGTGAGAGCCTGGGAAGGTGCTCACAGGAAGGACAATTATTGGGACCTGCCTGTGTCCACGCAGTAAACCGAGCGATTCTTGAACAGGTCCCTGGGGATGGGTGACAAGCTGCTGCAAAAAGCGCCCGTCACATCCCCGGCAAGTGTCCGGGCGCGCCTTGCGAACGGGGGGGAGAGTGCACGAACCGATGATCCCCCTGAAATCGTCTCCTGTGAACAGTGAACTGAAAAAGCGCTTTTCCTGCTCAATGCTCGAAGTCGCCGTGGCCGGGTCTCACAATTTCCTCATGTTATAATATATGGTCATATCCGATCACGTTTCTCCTCATGCCTCCTGATCACCTCTAAGGCTTCAGCTTTCATCGTCTCCAGGGTCTCATCGTCTGCCATCGCATAAGCCACACAGGTCAGCCGCCATCCGACATCACACAAAGACCAGTCTTGCCGATTCGTTGGCATCGGGTGGAACCAGCACGGGGCGGTGCGAGCCCATGCCATCTCGAACCTCGACCACGCGAGTCAAGTTGTCGATAAAGGTTCCAACCGGTCCGGAATCACGGTACACAACCGTGAACGAGCGATTGACTGTCCAGACACAATAACGAAGGAACTGGTAAGAGCCGACCTGGTTCACGGGAGCCAAAGGTCTCCGCGCTGCAATCCAAGTGATGAATCGATGCTGGATACTGACCCTGCGCAACAGTTTTTCTGGAAATTGGGGGTCGTTCAGCGGCAACCTCCCACCCGGATCGTCGCCAAAGGACAGGAGGGCCCATTGCTGGTTCAAGGTCGGCGGCGTGCCCGGTGGCGCAGGCAGCTTTAAGTCGGCGATTGTGCAGCGGCCGATAGCCGTCGACGCTGCCCAATCGAAGGGGCCCACCTGTCCTGCTCTCAAATGGTCCCGGATTGGCAATGGAGTGACGACCACCCGGGCCTGGCGGGGATGGGGGTCACGGCCCGGTGCGCTGTAATCAGCCGTGATCTCGTTGGCCATAAGCGTCTGCAGGAAACCGACATGGAAACAGGAGGAAACCGGTTGTGTCGCCGTAACACGTGCCAGCCATTCGAACTGTCGCAGTCCGGCCTTGATGGAGACCGCATTGCCAACAAAGGTCGGCCTGATCGGATTCAAGGTCCTTGGCTCCCCGAGGGCCCTAAACATTACTTGTTGCGGCGGCGTAGGCTGAGGAGGGATGCTCTCGTGCATGAGCATCTCCTTATCCAGGGCGGCAATCGTCATTTTGCCGACAATGTTGTCTGCCTGGGTCTGGTAACTCCGGTTGATGATGTTGCGCTTTTTCTTGAAAGCCAGGACGGCGGCCGCCGTCGATGCGCCGTACCTCTTCGCCGACAACTCGCCGGGGTCGATTTGGAGGCCGTCAAGCGTGGCCAGTGCAGTCTGGATCTTCGCGACATGGTTGCCGGCTGCTCCCTGCGTGACATGGGCAGGATCGGAGACCAGACAAGCTTCGAGTGCCGGGTCGCCTTGGAACAGTCTCGATTGTAAGGGCATACTGACTCTCCTTTCCTGGTTTGTAACGTGCAACCTTAATTTGCGGGATGAGGCGTTGCGGAACGCCTCCGACTTGGCCGCGAGCATCATCGAACAGCCGCTGACCGGATACAACCTGAAAATGCTGCTTCGCTGATGTTCGCCCAATGTCCGCGATTTGCTGTATACCCGAAACGCTCGTCTACTTCCAGCAGCAGAAGGAAGCCTGCATCCGAAGTGATCTTTGCCGCCTGAAAATCAATGGAAATGGATTTATCGAAAGCGCGGTTTGGTTTTTCACCGTGAATTTATCCCGAAGAATAAAGTAAAATTGCTAAGAATGGCTTCGACATTGGGTCGATTGCTGTAAGGGGAACCGATAGGTGTGCTTCGTGGTTTAATTACGAAAAATGTTCCCTGGTTATAATGAGAGCCACCGGTTGTTCCGGGCATGGTCAAAAGTGGCTGCCAATAGCTCAACGGGATGACAGACATCATAGTTCCCGTCAAAAATTCTGCTGCCATACCCCAACTGCATCAGGCAGGAGGGACATCCGGCGGTCACCACATCGGGCCGTATCGACCGGGCGTCTTCGGTTTTCAGTGCAAGGATTTTTCGAGCGATATCCGGGTGCCTGAAGCTGTATGAACCGGCGGCTCCACAACACCAGTCGGCCCGCGGCATTTCCGCGTACCTTGCACCGGGAAGAGCGGCCAGCAATTCGCGAGGCTGAGCCGCAATACCCAGACGTCTGTTCAAGTGACACGAGTCGTGATAGGTGACCGTGATTCCCGGCAGAGCTTGCGGCCCCACGCTCAGTCCGGCAACGCCGACGAGATACTCCATTATATCGCGGCACTTGCCGGCAAAGCGTTCGGCGGGCTCCCGCCATATCGGATCGTCCCGGAAATCGGCCGCATACTCCTGGAGCGAGTAGCCGCAGCTTCCACAGCTTGTCACGACGAAATCGACCCCCTGCCCGAGGAAAAAATTCATTATGGCTATGGCGAGGCGCCTGCTTTCGGTGAGTTCGCCGGCAACCCTGTGGGGTTGGCCGCAGCACAGGACCGCCGGAGGCACTACGACCTGGACGCCCTGAGGCTTCAGTACTTCCAGGACTGCCATTGCGATGCCGGGGAAGATGGAGTTGGTAAGACAACCCGGGAAATAGCCTATCTTCGGCCGGCCGGCGGTGTCCGGGGTCTTTTGCAGCTTTAGCCAATCCATGAATGTGCGGGGAGGCGGCTGAGGAAACATTCGGACTTTTTGGCGCAATCTTTTGGGCAGAAGCCGGGTCGTCCCCATTCGCCTGCTCAAATCCAGCGTTCCGACCAGATACCGGAAGCTCTGCGGATGCGAGCACGCCTTCAGTATCATCTTGTCTTCGAGGGTAAGACCCAGTCGGCCCTGGATGGTCTGTTTGACCTCGGCGACCAACTCGTCGACCTTGATCCCGGGTGGACACACCGCCCTGCACGCCTGGCATCCGAGGCACGAGTCGTTGTAGAGTTTGAGGGTGGAGCTCAGTCCCAACCGGCCTTCGACAAACTGTCGGGCGAGCCATATCCGCCCCCGGGCGACCATGGGTTCTCGACGCGTCACCCTGTATGTTGGGCATACGGTGGTGCACCGGCCGCACCGGACGCAACTGTCTGACTGAAAATAGAGTTCGGTAAGTCTCTGGTTTGCGTGCAGCATGTCCGCCCCTTAAAAGGCTTTCCCCGGGTTCAGTATGTTGTGAGGGTCAAATGCCATCTTGATTCCCTTCATCATCTGCAAAGCCAGTTCGCTGTGCTGCAGGCCGCAGAGGTGTTTTTTGGCTATACCTACGCCGTGCTCTCCGGTGATGCTCCCCCCAAGGCTTATAGCTGCTTGATATATCTTATCTTTTATCAGAGGGACCTTTGCTGTTTCGACCTCGTCGCGAGGGTCGTAACAGATATGCGGGTGCACGTTGCCATCCCCTGCATGACCGAAGGTCGGCAACAGCACCCCGTACTCCTTTGCTATCGCCTGGACCCTGGCTACCATCTCGGGCAGGCGGCTTCTTGGCACCACCGCATCTTCCGGCTCCACCACAGGCTTATATGCCGACATCGCGGCAAACCCCGACCGGCGGCCGGCCCAAATCGTTTCCACCTCTGCCGGAGTGGAGGCTATTGTGATATCACGGGCGTTGCATTCACTGCTCAGTTTGGAAATGGTATCGATTTGCCGGTCCACGTCCGAAAGGCTCCCATCCACTTCGATCAGCAATATCCCTTCGGCATCGGTTGGGTAACCGGCGTCCATGTAGCGCTGGATCAACTCGATACTGGTTTTGTCGAGCAGTTCCAGCATGGAAGGAACGATCTTGTGGTCTATTATTCTGATCACGGTGCGCGATGCGTCGGCCAGGTCATCGAAGGCGCAGATGAGTGTTCGTTTGGCTTCCGGCAACGGCAGCAGCCTGAGGATGATTTCGGTGAAAACCCCCAGTGTCCCTTCCGAACCCACAAGCAGTTGCGTGAGATTATACCCGCTCACGTCCTTGGCCGTCTTGCCGCCTGAGCGAAGGACCTTGCCGCCGGCCAAAACCGTTTCAAGGCCAAGCACGTAATTTCGCGTAACACCATATTTGACTGCTCTCGGTCCGCCGGAATCGAGCGCCACATTCCCGCCGATGGTGGACATATTGAGCCCCTGGGGATCCGGGGGATAGAAAAGACCCTCCGCCTCGACGGTCGTTTGCAGGTCCACAGTTATCACACCCGGCTGGCAGGTTACGGTTAGATTTTCCCGGTCGATTTCCAAAATCCTGTTCATCGAGAGGACGTCCAGAACTATGCCTCCATGCAAAGGGATGGTGGCGCCGCACATGTTGGTGGCGCTTCCCCGCGAAACGACAGGGACCTTCCTGCGAGCCGCTATCTCCATCACCTTGACGACGTCATCCCGGCAATACGCGCTCACCACGACATCCGGCGCATGCTGGTACGTCGAAACATCATATGAATAACAGCTCAAATCTTCCGGCCGGCTAAGCACCTTTGCGGCGCCAAGCGCTTTTTCCAGTTCCTTCACAAGATCTTTTTGCATTGAATACCTTTCGGGCAGAGTGTCCGATACATCGAGCGGCTGTACGATCCATCTCTACCTTTCCCATAACGGGACCGCAGCAGCGGCCGCGACCTCCGGATCGTCTTTGCCTGCTTTGCGCAACGTCATAAGCAGCCCTGCGGCCGTCAACAAACAGGCCACGAGGAACATGCTTCCCCCGGTAAAAGACCCGCTGTATTCGCGAATGAATCCCATGGCGTAAGGCCCGACGAAGCCGCCCAGATTGCCGATGCTGTTGACCATCGCAATGGCTCCCGCAGCGGCTGTGGTGGTCAGAAAGGACGAAGGGATCGACCAGAACGGACCAAAGGCGCCGTAAATACCCATGACCGCTATCGTAAAGAAAACCATCGACACGGTGACACTTATGTCAGACAAGGCCACGCTGCCGGCGAGCCCGCAAGCACCGATCAACATACATGTGGTGGTATGATAGCGGCGTTCTCCAGTCCTGTCCGAATGCCGCCCTGTCAAATACATGGAGAAGCAGCCGAAGATATACGGTACCAGGACCAGGAACCCGACGGTCTGGTTGCTCATCGTGGCCGACAAGGCCTTCACCAGAGTCGGCAGAAACATGGTCACCCCGTAAAATCCGCACATCCACGTGAAATAGATTGCCGAAAGCGTCAGAACATCCCTGTCGCCGAAGGCCTGCAGCAAGGTGTAGCGCTTGCGCTCAAGCTTCGCGGCCCGCTCGACGGCCAGAGACCCGACCAGCCAGGCCCGTTCCTCATCATCGATCCACCCGGCATCTTCAGGCTTATTGGTCAAATACAACGGGGTGATGATCCCGAGAAGAACAGAAGGCACGGCCTCCAGAATGAAGAGCCATTTCCAGCCCGCCCAGTTCAGCCAGGTGATTCCAAGAATATAGGCGGATAGGGGCGCCCCGATTATATTGCAGACCGGCAGAGCCATCATGAAAAAAGCGACTGCTTTTGCCTGGTCCCTGGAGCGGCACCAGGTGCTCAAATAATAAATGATGCCGGGAAAGAAGCTGGCTTCCGCCACGCCGAGAAAGAAGCGAACGATGTAGAACTGCATCGGGGTGGAAACCCACGCCGTAAGACCGGAAATGATCCCCCACGTGATGAGAATTCGCGCAATCCAGATCCTGGCGCCGATCCTGGCCATTATCAAGTTGCCCGGCACTTCCATAACAAAATAGCCGACAAAAAAAATACCCGCTCCAAAACCGTAAACTGCATTGCTGAACCCAAGGGCTTTGTTCATTGATAAGGCGGCAAAGCCCACATTGACCCTGTCCAGGAAGGCGACAATGTACAGCAGACCCAAAAAGGGCATCAGCCGCCAAAAAACCTTATTTACGGTGCGCTTCTCCAACAGCACGTCGTTCATCTCGTCTCAGCCCTCCCGGCTGCTCTCAAACCCTTATCATGCTGGATAAATCCCCTGGTTTTCAAGATAAAATGATAGAGCAATAACCATTCCAACCAAAAAAGGCCAAAGAACAGAGTGAATTCGGTCCATTCCTCACATGGCTGTTAGAATCTTGTTCCGGAGTGTGAATATGTTAGGTTGATTCATCGGTTAACCTCCACTGGCGGGCTGTTGAAAAAAGGCACAAATACGCGTGTTTGGTAGAAACAGAAACATACTTGGCGGAAGTTGTCAATGACACGTGCGCCAGCGGGCGGGGAAATGCTGTTGACTTCAGGAGATACTCGGCGTCCTGCGCCGTCTCCCCGGCGAAGCTTGTCCCGGAAGTCTTGAATCGGGGAGTCGTGGTCCCCAAGACCTTGAAAACCCGTTGGATTCCGGCCCTGGATCCCGCGGCTCAAGAACACGCCGGATGACGTGCTGCCGGAATGACGAAGAGTGGCCCGGCATCATGACCATAGGGCTTAAAGTCAACAGCATCGGGGCCAGGCGCCCATGCCCGTCAACTCAGGGAGAAGTTGAAGGGAACTTCTGTTGAGTGAAAACGCAGCTATGTTTTCATTAGCCCATGAACCGGATTCGGTATCAATCGCCCTGGAGTCCGAATTTGACCATGTTCCTGTATAGGGTGCTCCGGGCTATCTTGAGATCTCTTGCCGCAATCGACACATTGCCCTGGCTTCGCTGTAATGCCTCCTGCACCATTTCCCGGAACCCCTCGCGCAGGGACAGGTTGCCGCGGTCTGGCCTGTCCGCTCTTTTCCAAAGTCTTTCGGGCAGATGTTCCATGCGAACCACATTGCCCTGAGCGAGCATGACCGCGCGTTCGATGCAGTTTTCCAATTCCCGGACATTTCCCGGCCAATTATAGCTTTTGAGAATCGCGAGCACTTCATCGGACAGGCGAGGCTCTTTGATGTTCATTTCATTGGACCGGCGCGTCATGATGTGATCTATCAACAGTTCCAGGTCCGCCGCTCTCTCACGCAGCGGCGGGATGTAGATCTCGACCACGTTCAGCCGGTAGTAAAGGTCCTCCCGGAAGTTCAGGTGTTCGACTTCTTTGAACAGATCAGTGTTGGTCGCAGAGATGACACGCACATCCACGGGTACCGATCGTGTATCTCCGAGCCGCATGATTTCATTCTGTTGCAGCACCCGCAACAGCTTTGTCTGTAAATCCAGTGGCATGCCGTCGATTTCATCGAGGAACAGGGTACCTTTGTTAGCCAGTTGAAATTTTCCGACCATGCCGTCTTTGCGGGCGCCCGTAAAAGCTCCAGCCCGATAGCCGAACAGCTCCGATTCGATCAGGTCGCGTGGAATGGCCGCACAGGAGACAGCAACGAAAGGGCCATTGGCCCGGTGGCTGAAGTTATGTATGGCCTGCGCGAACAGCTCCTTGCCGGTGCCGCTTTCCCCGAGCAGGAGGATGCGGGAATTGGTGCGCGCGGCAATTTTTGCCAGTTCAAGTTGCCTCAGGAACGCCTCATTTTTCCCTTTGATGTCGCTGAACCGGTACTTGGCGTAGTTGCCGCCGATCTTCTTGGCGGTATCGATCACCCCCTGCTTTTCCGCCAGCGTGATTATCGCCCCAAGTTCGCGCATGGACGCATTCCGGATGGGGTCAACGCGGCAAATGTAGTGTTTGATTCTTTCTTCGACCCTGAAACTGGTTTCGTTGCCTACAAAATACTTTTTAGTCTTGAGAGCTCGAACCAGATTATCGTCCGGACTCACGGCCTCGTTCAAGCGCTTCCCGATGACCTCCACAGGCCTGAGACCCAGCATGTCGGCCGCAGTCCTGTTGAGGTGAGTGACCATCAGACCCTCATCCACGGCAACCACACCGTCGGACATGGAATCAAGGATGGAAGTCAATGTCCAATTGAGTCGCCCTTTCTCATTGATCAAACTCCTCTCCCGAAGCCGGCTGTCGACGGGTTCCGCGGCAGCCGTCACCAGTGCCAGCGTATGTTGGTGACGTGCGCTGGAACAACCCGACAGAGTGATGACGCCCATGACGGCGCCGGCATTGTCGAGAATCGGCGCAGACGAGCAGGTCCATGGATGGTGGTAAACCTTGTAATGCTCGGCTCCGGTCACCTGTACGGGTCTGCCGACTACCAGGCAAAGGCCGATGGCATTGGTTCCCGCATGATCGGTTGTACGCACGGAGCCCGGTTGATAAAAATTGGCCTCGGCCATTTCCATGATCTCTTTGTCGCCTTTGGCGATGAGCACACGACCGGTCTTATCGGTCAACGTCAGAATGAAGCCGGAACCGGCAACCGATATCTCGATCAGGTCCATAACCGGCTTGGAGAGGTCTATGAGATCGGAATTCCATCGAAGCAGCCGGGCAAGCCTATTGCCGGTCGGATTCGGCAGCGAACTCCTGCTGAAAGGGTCCAGGCCGATTTCACGGCATTGCACCCAGGAATTCAAAATTTCGGGCCGCACCCCGCAGCCTGCGGGCAACCCGTGCAAGATCACATTTTCCCAGGCGGTTTTAATCGGATCGTCGACGGTGTCTGCAACGGCTAAATAGGAAACATCGCTGCTCATGGCGCTTTTACCCCTTTGCGGGAAGACTCTTTTGGTGCAATGCCCCTAACCTCCATTTCAAGAACCAAAGGAACTCCTCCACCCCCTTTTCCAAAGAAGGGTCGAGGGAATTTTAGACCTCCCCCTGCTAAAAGGAGGCGCAAAGGCGAGTTTTGAAAGGCGCCAACCAGTACATGCTGAGAAGGAAGCGTGAGACTGGCGGCAGGCTGTAGCGGTTTGCAACAGGTGCATCGGGCGGCAATCAACGCGTCGGCACTCAGGAACCCACCCACGTCGCGACAATCGCTTCGGCGATGCTCACAGGTTCGTGGGGATCGCGCGATTGGACGATTCTCCAATTTCATTATACTCAACACGTTTGTCGGATGTCAAACTTGTTTCAGAATACAACAACTGTCCCGGTTTGCTACAGTTTGAGGCACCTCGCGCATGCCGTGCGGTCCCGGATATCAACTTATTTCCCTAATCGATTCAGCCAAATAGGTGTTTTCGATCTGCCTGGCATAGCACTTGCTCTTGAATTGCGCATGTGCGATGGAGTTACCCGCCCGATACCTGATGGGGGTGGAGGGCGCCGGACTGTTGCGCAAATACGGGCAACGGAATTAAACCACCAAAGTGCCGCTCAGAGTGCGTATACAAAGCAAGAGTTCTCGCGATAATTTCTGAAGTTAGCACCAGGCAAGACTCGAGTTGAAAGAGGGTGAAAAAGGGAGCAATTTCAATTAACGGCAAGGGTTAGAACCCAGATGAACCGAAAGGAGTAAGTTCTATGAGACCTGCTGAGTTTGAGTACTTTGCCCCACGCACCGTGGATGAAGCGTTGGGTCTGCTGGAAAGGTATGGGGAGGGCGCCAGAGTTTTGGCCGGGGGACTCAGTTTAGTGCCCATGATGAAACTTAGACTGACAGAGCCGCAATGCATTATTGACATCTCAAAGATTCCCGGCCTCTCATACGTAATCCAAAACAATGGAAGCGGCTTGAAAGTTGGGAGTCTCACCACTTACCATGCCCTGCAAACATCGGCCGCCGTTAAATCCAGTTGCCCCATTTTGTCCGTAGCCGCCAGCAATATAGGCGACACCCAAATCCGTAACCGTGGAACAATCGGAGGAAACATCTGTCATGCAGATCCTGCATGTGATCTGACGGCGGTTACACTGGCTGTAGGTGCCGAATTGAAGGCCATCGGCCCGGGTGGCGCAAGAACCATCAAGTCTGACGATTTCTTTGTAGACCTTTTCACCTCGGCACTGAAGCACGGCGAGCTGCTGACAGAAATCGCCATACCCTCTTACTTACCCGGTACCGGGGATGCATACCATAAGCTGACTCAAAGATCAGGTGATTTTGCCATAGTGTCTGTTGCTGTCGTGATGACGCTTGGGGATGGTGATGTATGTCAGTCAGCCAGTGTTGTGCTGGGATCCGTTGGCCCCACTCCCATCAGGTCAAAGAAGGCCGAGAAGGCACTGAAGGGAAAATCGATTACGGACAAATTAATTGACGAAGCTTCCGATCTGGCTTCCCGGGAGATCGATCCCTCCTCAGATGTTCATTCATCAGCGGAGTATAAAAAGGAGATGAGTAAGGTAATAACTCAAAAGGCATTAAAGGAAGCCTTCCTGAAAGCGCGAGGTGGAAAATGAAAAAACAGGAAATAACACTGACCGTTAATGGGGTGATTTATAGGCCTGCGGTGGAACCGAGAACCCTGCTTTCAGATTGTATCCGGGATGATTTGGGCCTGACCGGGACCAAACTTGGATGCGTAACTGGTAAGTGCGGGGCCTGCACCGTGTTGCTGAACGGACTTGCCGTCAAATCCTGCATGATATTCGCCATCCAGGCGGATGGAGCGGATATTGAGACTATTGAAGGTTTGGCTGTTGGCACTGGTCTGCATCCCATTCAGGAGGCCTTCAAGAAAAACCATGCGGTCCAATGCGGGTTCTGTACGCCTGGCATGGTCATGTCTTCCTATGCGCTGTTGAAACGTAACTCCAATCCCACGGATGACCAGATAAAAGATGCCATTTCCGGCAATTTGTGCAGATGCACCGGCTACATCAGTATTGTTGATTCAATCAAAGAGGCGGCAGGCGAACTTCAGCAAGAAGTTAGGGGGGAGGGGGGAAAATGACCGATATGCCAAAAAAATGGGTCGGAACAAGCGTGGAGAGGAAGGAAGATGCTCGACTATTGACCGGCAAGGCAATATTCGTAGACGATATGAAGCTGCCTGGAATGCTTTATTGTTCGATTTTTCGAAGCACATACCCTCACGCCAAACTGAAAAGCGTGGACGTAAGCCAAGCAGCTAAACTTCCCGGTGTAGTGGCGATAATAACCGGAGAAGACATGAAGGATTACCCCCTGCCACCCGGCATTGAATTGAGAGTATTGGGGCAGAAAACAGTTACGGGGCATGCGTTTTCATTGGCCGTTGACAAAGTCCGCTATGTGGGAGAACCCATTGCCGCTGTTGCGGCCGTTGACAGATACGTGGCAGAGGATGCCCTGAGCCTGATAAACGTGGAATATGACTTGCTTACGCCTGTGGTGGATGCGGAAAAGGCCCTGGAGAAAGACTCCCCGTTACTCTATGAGGAGTGGGGCGATAACATACATCTTCATCGCTCGACCCATGAGGGCGAGGTGGACAAGGCATTCCAGGAGGCCGACCACATTATAAAAGAAAAGTTATATGAACACAGGTATTCAGCCTTTCCCCTGGAGGCGAGGGCGATCCTGGCCAGCTATTCCGCCGCCGATGGAACTTTAGATGTTTGGAGCTCAACTCAGGCAGTCTGCCAGGCGCGCATGTTCATAGCACGCACCCTCAAGCTCCCGGAACAAAACGTCAGAGTTATAGCGCGGCAGGTGGGCGGGGGTTTTGGCAGTAAATTGAACTGGTGTGTAGACATAATCCCTGCGCTCCTATCCATCAAGACCGGAAGACCGGTCAAATACACGGAGGATAGAAGAGAAAATCTGCTGGGCTCGCCTCACTCAAGAGACTACATATACGATGTTCAAGTCGCGTGCAAAAATGACGGAAAGATTCTCGGCGTAAAGATCCGAATGATAATGGACGCCGGAATCGAAGGATCCAACAGGGGAACCGGCATAGGCACCCTGCTGGTCGCGGGCGGCTACTGCTTAGGCCCTTATAAGATCAAGAACTATAAACTCGAGTTGATCGGAGTTGTAACGAACAAATCCTTTGTATGCGCCTACCGTGGCTACGGAAAAGATATGGGAAACCGGATCATGGAAAGAATGATAAATATCATGAGCCGGGAGTTGAATCTACTGCCCGAGGAGATCAGAAGGAACAACTTTATTCAGCCCGACGAATTCCCCTACAGGCAGCCAACAGGTGTCCTGTATGACAGCGGAAACTACCCGGAGCTGATAAACCGGGCCTTGAAAAGGGTAGATATCGAAGCGCTCAGGAAAGAAAAGAAAAGGCTTAGAAAACAGGGAAAATATATCGGTATCGGGCTGGCTTCCATGGTAGGGCCGGCAGGCGCTGCCGTCCCAATGTGCATATTTAACGGTTTTGAGGGCGCCACCATAAAAATTCTGTCCGAAGGCGGTGTTAGCGTGTCAACTTCCCACACAAGCCTCGGGCAGGGCATTGAGACCACCCTTGCTCAAGTGGTTGCAGACGAGCTCGGGGTAACACCCGATGATGTAAGGGTGATCCCTGGAGACACGGATATGGCCCAGTCGGTGGCAGGCCCATTTTCGAGCAGAGGTGCTGTCTGGGTAGTGGGCACCGTTGTAAAAACCGCAAGGAAGGTGAAAGAGAAGGCATTAAAGATAGGCGCACACGTACTGCAAGCCAAACCTGAGGAAGTTGAGATGCAAGGGGGGAAGATATATGTAAAGGCTGACCCGACGAAGTCTTTAACCCTGCAGGAACTCGGCAGGCAGGTATACTACTGGCCAGGGCAATACGCGGTCACGCCGCCGGATCTACTTGCTGAAGATCCAGGTCTGGAGGCCACATGCTTCTGGACCAGCCCCAGCCCGCCTACTAGCTGGGTGCCTCCGGTATGTCTCTACTCGACACATTACAGCGGTTGCGAAATCGCTATTATCGAAGTGGACATTTCCACAGGCAAGGTCAAAGTGCTCAAGTACGTGACTGTTTTCGACTGCGGAACGATGATTAATCCCAAAATCGTTGAGAAGCAGTTCCATGGGGGAACCTTACAGGGAATCGGGGCGATGCTCTACGAGGAACTGGTTTACGATGAAAACGGTCAGCCCCTCACAACTACTTTCATGGACTACCTGGTGCCCACGGTAAAAGAGGCACCCGATGTCTACGAATTCGAGTATCAGGAGACGCCGTCACCCTTTACCGCTCTCGGCACCAAAGGGATGGGCGAAGCGCCGCTGGTCTGCTCTCCCGGCGTAATCGTCAATGCGGTTGAAGACGCCCTGGGGGTTACAGTACATAAGACATCGCTCACACCGGAAAGGGTTCTCGGATTGATCAAACAAGCAAAAGGGAAAGGACTGTTATAAAATGCCGGGGAAGCAACTGAAAGTCTGTCCGATAAACACCGGGGAGGCGGATGTAAAGAAGATGCTGGACATCTTTTGGTCCCTCTCCATGGATACTGGCATTGTTACGGTTCCCATACTTGCCTTTTTGATCCAGGGGGCCGGGTCTCCCATCCTTGTGGATACGGGACTGGGCAAGCCCGACCGGGCGATGAACATCATGAAGCTCGGTCCCCACAGGATAGGGCCTCAATGGGATCTGGCACGCCAACTTGAAAGCTATGGGGTCAAGCCTGAGGATGTGAAGTATGTAATCCTGACCCACCTCCATTACGATCACTGTGGAAAAAATCACATCTTCCCCAACGCTAAATTCATCATACAGAGAAAAGAGCTTCAGGAGGCCGCAGCCCCCCTGGCCCCTGAAGCCCTGGAAGTGGGGGGAAAGGCCCTGTTCTATGACCGTGAAGATATAGCCTTTATAGTGGACAAATTGTGGGACCGCGTAATTCTTATAGACGGGGAGGTGGAGATCCTGCCGGGTGTGAAATGTGTGCCCTTTGAGAACTCCCATACTCCCGGCAGCCAGGCGGTCTATGTGGAAACAGCGGGAGGTACGTCAATTCTTTTGGGCGATATAACACGTAATGTGGAACTGAATATCGAGCAACAGATACCTCCAGGACTCTACTATGACCTTCGCTCAATGCAGGCCACCCTGGCGAGGATTCGCAGAGACGGAACCTTTTTTTACCCGACACATGACTACAACGTCTTGCGCAATTTTCAGGGACGGAAGGGAGATTAAACCGGAGGCCTTTAACAGAGAGGACACTGTGAAGAGTTAGCCGCCCGTCTCGATTTTTACAAGGGATCCCGATGGCTGTCCATGGGGAGGAGAAAGAAGTGTATTTTGAAGGTGAGACCACTATAGAAGCGCCCAGTGAGAAGGTCTGGGGATATATCTCCGATCCTAGAAATGGCGTCGAGTATATTCCCAAGGTAAAAAAGCTCGAAGTAATCAGTGAAACAGATTTCAACGCCACGGTCGGCGTGATTATGGGAGGAATAATCGGCAACTTCGAACTTCGGTTTCAGATCGCTGAAAACACACCCCTGGGACATGCGAAGATCAAGGCCGCCGGCCGGGGGATAAAAAGTACGGTGCAGTTTGAATCGGATATTGATCTTTCCGATACCACGGAGGGGAAGACCCTTATGAAATGGAAGGCCGATGTGGGTGTGGGTGGGTTGATAGCAGGCGTCGGTCAAAGGCTCTTGCGAATGGCTGCAAATAAGATGACAAAAGAAATTTTTGAGAGATTGAAAAGTAACATGGAGAGTCAGATACCTCCGGTGAAGCCGGCGGACTGAAAAATTGACCGCTCATGGCGGTTGTAAACCATCGGCCGCCTGGAGCATAGCGATTGCCATTGCCCCCGGCATAGCCGGGGGTCTGGCTCTGAAATTAAGGAAAGTCATTGTCTTGAGAAGGTTCGGCAAATGAATGGCGCTGCGATTGTTTACATGGTGGGAATCGAGTGTAAGCCCCAATATGAGCGGGAATTTATTGTCTGGTATGACGAGACGCATGTTCCCCTTCTTCTGAAGTTTAAAGGGCTCAAAGGGGTATCTCGCTATAAATTGTCCACTGGCAACGGGGGTTATCCGGCATTTTTGGCGGTTTACGAATTTTCAAGCAAAGAGATCTTCGAAGAGTACGTAAAATGTCCCGAACGCAC
>JBEKXG010000034.1:15977-16459 GCA_049512295.1 Syntrophobacteraceae bacterium | reverse complement strand
GACGGCGCCGAGCGCGAACTGCCCGGGAAGGCCGTGATGATTTGCGACGGCGCCGGTCCGGTCGCCATAGGGGGGATCATGGGGGGGCTCAACTCGGAGATTGAGCCGGATACCGGCAATGTTCTAATTGAAAGCGCCTACTTTGACCCGCTCTCAATTCGTCGGACCAGCAGGAGGCTGGGCCTTAGAACCGAGTCAAGCTACCGGTTCGAGCGCGGCATAAGTCCCGAGGGCGTTCCCGGCGCCCTGGACCGCGCGGCGGAGCTTATGCTGGAAGTCGGGGGCGGCGCGATCGCCGCCGGAAGAATTGACGTATATCCCAATCCGATAAAGGCGCTGGAAATAGTTCTGCGGGTGGACAGGGCCAACCGTTTCCTTGGGACGGGGCTATCTCTTTGCGGGATGAAGGAAATATTGGAGCGGCTCGAAATGCGCGTGGGCGAGTTGGACTCGAATCGCCTTCGTGTGATTGTGCCTGGTTT
>JBEKXG010000034.1:0-15953 GCA_049512295.1 Syntrophobacteraceae bacterium | reverse complement strand
AGAAGCGATATTACACGAGAGGTCGACCTGTACGAAGAACTGGCAAGGATTTCGGGCTATGACCGAATCCCCGTTACCAGCCCGGTCGCGGCAGTCGAAACGGCAGTTTTCGATCCTCACCACAGGACGCGCGCAGAGCTGAAGAATCTGCTGACAGGCGCCGGGTTCTTCGAGGTTATCAATTACTCGTTTATCTCTTACGAATCTATCCGAAGGCTTCGCTATTCGGAAGGCGATCCACGACTGGCGCCGATCCGGCTGAAGAACCCCCTGAGTGATGAGCAGGCCGTGATGCGAACGACCCTGCTGCCCGGGTTGCTTCAGAATGCGCGTTACAACTTCGACCACCGGAGCGAAAGCTTCAGGATTTTTGAATTGAGCAAGGTTTTCCTCCCCCGAAAAGATGACCTCCAGGCGGAAGAGCCGCACCACCTGGCCGGGATCATTGCAGGAAAGCGGGTCCATCAGGCTCTTTACAGCGATGATGATGTGGACTATACGGACGTCAAGGGAGTTGTCGAAGCTGTTTTCAAATTTCTGAGAATCGATGATGTTCTGTTCCGGGTGCAATCTCTCCCCTCGTGGCTCGATCCCTCTGCGTCGGCCTCCATTTTCGCTGGAAGCGAGCGGGTTGGAGAACTGGGCAGGGTCCATTCAGAGGTAGGGGAAGCATACGATCTCAAGCGGCCCGTATTTGCTTTCAGGCTCAACTTTGACAGGCTCTTCGCGCTCAAGGGGCCGGTCCCCGTCTATAAGGGGCTTCCGAAATTCCCGCCTGTTGCGCGTGATATGGCCCTGATCGCGGACGAGAAACTGCCGGTGGAAAAACCTTTTGACTTTATTCGCTCGTTGAATGAACCTTTAATGGAAAGCGTCGAGATATTTGATATATTCAGGAGCGATCAACTCGGGGCCAATAAAAAGAGCATAGGCTGCCGGGTTACTTACCGCGCTCCCGACCGGAGCCTGACCGACGAGGAGGTAAATGCCCTGCACGCCGGACTGATCGAGAAGGTAACCGCCAGGTTTGGAGTCTCCCTGAGGTAAAACAAAACAGTGGCCGAACACGAAATCACAAGAGAAATCATCATAGATAGGAAATTGCCTTGTGAGGTAACTTTCGAGGCGAATGAAAGGCTTTTCAAAGGGACCTCCATGCATTTTAGCGAGAGGGGAATGCTGGTGCTGTGCAAGAACCCCGCTCCTCTGAATGCCAAGGGGAAAATGACGCTCCGGTTTCCAGGTTTCAGGACCACGGTCGAACTGAACGGGGAAGTGGTCTGGACCAATATTTACAGCTCGGGAGACTCGCTTTCTCCTAAAGGAATGGGAATAAAATACATCAATATCGACAGGGACCTCGAAAGGCTGCTCACTGAACTTGCCGAGCAGTATGAATCGCTGGGCAGCATTTATGCCTGTTATTATACGTGAGACGGGCACGGAGAAAGAGGCAAGAGATTTTTTTAGCTCCCCGCTCCTCGCCTCCTGGATGCGATACTTGGTTCCCGGATCAGACACGCTTCGATCCATGTCCGCCTGATACCCTGGTTTCTTTGGGCAGCAACGACAAGACCCCTTTCCCGATTTGGGGGAAGTGGTAATCGTAATTGGCGCACATCCCCGATAAAAAGAGGGACGATATCCGTCAAGTCCGGAATCATCGCCATTGTAAAGGAGCATTTTGAGATTTCTCGAAATAGCCCTTCTCGCTATAGCTCTCGGATGTGACGCTTTTGCAGTCGGAATGGGCGTAGGCGCGCGATTTTGCCAACCGAGGCAGACATTCAGGCTTTCCTTTCACTTTGGCCTCTTTCAGTTTATTATGCCGGTTCTGGGATGGTTTGTCAGCCAGTGGCTCCCCGGAACAGTAAGAGTTTGGGGGCCGTGGATAGCATTTGCGCTCCTTTTTTTCATCGGCGCGAAAATGATTGCTGAAAGCCTGCTGGGCAAGAAAGTCGATCCCGCCGAATGCGTCGACCCGACCAGGGGATTCAGTTTAGTGATTCTGTCGGTGGCGTCAAGTATGGACGCGCTGGGGGTCGGCTTCAGCATGGGAATACTGGGGTCGAGTCTGATCGCCCCGGCCATATGGTTTGGAGTGACGGCGGGAGCAATGACCTGGGCGGCTATGAAGCTGGGCAACCGGCTCTCGACAAAATTCGGACGCTGGGTGGAAGCGGCGGGGGGACTGGTCCTGATGGCGTTAGCCGTCGAGTTCGTCTTGTAATAGCGGATAATCACAATGGCAAAAAGACTTGAAACGGCCTTAAAGGACCACCTTTTCGATCCGGAAGGGGCGAGTCTTTGCAGGAGGGTCCGCGACTACTTTGGCTGGAAAATAGGAGAAGCGCGGGTAATAAGCATGCTGACCCTGGATACCGGTCTGTCGGATGCCGAACTCGAAGCGGTGCGCGCCGAGGTGTTCACCAATCCCGTGACCCGGGTATCCGGCTTTCACAGCCTTGCCTCCGATTTCGACTGGGCGATCTGGGTGGGATATCGGCCGGGAGTACGCGATACGGCGGGTAGCGTCGCAATTGACGCCATTAGCGATTATCTCGGAAAAGCGCCGGATCCGGACGACGCGGCTTACACCTCCAGGCTCTACCTGCTCAAAGGCGCTCCTCTTTCGCGAAACCAGGCCGAAACCATAGCGCGCGAGCTTCTCGCAAACGAAATAATCCAGCAATGGCGCGTTTATTCCCGCGCCGAATGGGATCAAAGCGAAGGAACAGGCGTAAATGTCCCCAAAGTTCTTCTCGCCCACACGCCCTCGGTTTGCGAAATCCCCATCGAAAGCGACGAGCAGCTTGCAAGGTTGAGCGATGAGAGGAACCTGGCGCTGAACCGGAACGATATTCCCGTCATCAGGAATTACTTCCTCCGGCCTAAAGTGCGGGAAACGCGCTCGAAGTTCGGTCTTTGCGCCCCGACCGACGTCGAACTGGAAGCGATTTCCCAGGCCCGCAGCGATCATTGCAATCACAACACTTTCCGTGGGAAGTTCCGCTACGGCGACCTGCTCACGGGCGAGCAGTTCACCGTGGACAATCTTTTCAAGACCTGCATCGAAGCCCCGACGCTCCGGATCAAGGAGCACAAGGACTGGGTCGTTTCGGTTCTGTGGGACAACGCCGGGGTTGCGCGATTCGATTCCGGCTTCAACTACTCGGTTACGGGCGAAACCCATAACAGCCCATCCAACATGGAGGCCTATGGCGGCGCTCTAACCGGAATAGTTGGAATTTACCGCGATATAATGGGCACCGGAAAGGGATCTCGCCTTGTTGCGGGCCTTTACGGCTATTGCGTGGGACCCCGCGACTACAGGGGACCGCTCAGGCCGCACCTTCATCCCAGGCGGCTGCTCGACGGAATTGTCGAAGGAGTGAAGGACGGCGGGAATAAGCACGGAGTGCCTACGCCATTTGGAAGTCTCTTTTTCCATCCCTCTTATCTCGGCAAATGCCTGGTGTTTGTAGCGTCGCTCGGAATAATGCCCCGTGAGATCGGAGGCAAGCCGGTCGAACTCAAGCAGCCCGAAGACGGCGACCTTATCATCATGTGCGGGGGCCGTGTGGGAAAAGACGGGATTCACGGGGTTACGGCCTCGAGCGAGAGCTACGGCGCGAACACCCCCGCCGGGCATGTCCAGATAGGTGACCCGTACACGCAGAAGAAGATGCACGATTTTCTGCTCGAAGCGCGCGACGAAGACCTGATTACGTTCATTACCGACAATGGGGGCGGGGGGCTCTCGTCTTCCGTCGGAGAATCGGCGAGGCTGGCCGGCGGCGCATATGTCGAGGTGGACAGGGTGCCTCTCAAGTATGAAGGCCTCGACGTATGGGAGATATGGGTGTCGGAATCCCAGGAGCGCATGACCGTGGCCGTAAGGCCCGATAGCCTGGACAGATTCATGGAGCTTTCGCTGAAACACGAAGTCGAGAGCACTGTAATCGGCAATTATGAAAACACGGGAAAGCTGCGCTTGAGCTATGGGGGCACGACCTGCGCATATCTGGACCTGAGCTTTTTTTCGGAAGATTTTCCCCAGTGGGAGTTTGATGCCGAATGGCTTGCGCCCCTTTCGCGCGGCCTCGTGGAACCGCCGCTGGCCGAACCCGCCGATTACGGCGCGCTTCTGCATGCCCTGCTCGCTACCCCCAATCTTAACAGCCGGGAGTGGATTCAGCGGCAATACGACCACGAAGTGCAGGGGGGCAGCGCGGTCAAGTTCATGGCGGGCAGGGACAGGGACGTTCCAAACGATGCAGCGGTTATCCGGCCTGTTCTTGGAACAAACACCGGTCTTGCCGTCGCCCAGGCTCTTCTGCCTGCCTACTCTGAAATAGACGCCTACCACATGGTGGCGGCGACTATCGATGAGGCGGTAAGGCGCGTTCTGGCGGTCGGCGGCAGGCTGGACGAAATCGGAGGAGTGGATAACTTCTGCTGGCCAAACATCCAGTACGATCCGGTTCAAAATCCCGACGGCCGCTACAAGGCGGCGCAGCTTGTACGCGCAAACCTGGCGCTTCGCGACCTGTGCCTCGCCTTCGGGATACCGCTGCTTTCCGGAAAAGACAGCATGTATGTGGACGGATATCTTCCCGGCGCATTTGGCGAGCGGCACAAAGTGAGCGGCCTTCCCACAATGCAGTTTACGGCAACGGGGATCGTTGCGGATGTGATGAAATCACAAACCCTGGAGGCAAAATCTTCCGGTGACCTCGTCTATGTGCTCGGGACCACCCGGAACGAACTTGGAGGCTCCGCATATTACGACCTCTTCGGATATACCGGTTTAAGAGTGCCCAAAGTTGATGGCTTCGCCGATCCAAACGAACTCGCACCTGAGAAATCTCAATTGCTTCTGGACCTTTACAAAGGTGTCGAAAAAGCGATATCTGCAGGGGTTTTCGCCTCCTGCCACGGAATATACCGGGGCGGGCTGGGAGTGCACGCCGCGATGGCGGCCATCGGCGGCAGGCTTGGATTGACCGTCGACCTGGCAAAGGTGCCCGTTTCAGACCAGGCCCCTTCGGGGCCGGATTTTATCCCCGCATCCCCGCGTCCCCGCGTCCCCGCGTCGGCTTCCGCCCTCAGGGACGATCAAATACTTTTCAGCGAATCCTGCGGGCGATTCCTGGTGACGGTGCCCAAAGACAGTGTAAGAGAGTTTCAAAGTATCTTCGATGGACTGCCATATGGATTGGTCGGCGAAGTAACCGAAAATCCCGAACTGGTGATCACCGGCAAATCCGGAAAAGAGTTAATGAGACAAAATATCTTCTCGCTTCGCCGATCCTGGATGGGAACATGTTGATGGCAAACCCGCTTGTTGGAATCATAATGGGGAGCGACTCCGACATCCAGGTCATGGAGCAGGCTGTCCGGATACTGGAAGAATTCGAAATACCCTTCGAAATGAAAATCTTCTCCGCCCACAGGACGCCCGATGAAGCTGCCGAATACGCAAAAGGACTGGCGGCTCGAGGCATCAGGGTCCTGATAGCCGGCGCCGGCTGGGCCGCCCACCTTGCAGGCGCTGCCGCCGCTCACACGATGCTGCCGGTTATCGGCGTACCGATCGACTCGTCGCCGTTAAACGGGATGGACGCCCTTCTTTCAACGGTCCAGATGCCCCCCGGCGTTCCGGTTGCCACAATGGCCATAGGAAAAGGCGGCGCCTACAACGCGGCGGTTTTCGCCGTCCGGATTCTATCTCTCCTCGATGCCGACCTTGCCCGCCGGTACGCTTCCTTCGTGAACAAAATGGCAGAGGAAGTTATCTCGAACCACAACCGGCAGCTCCAGGAATACCTGGCCGGACGGGTATCGGAATAACAAGCCAGGACAGCACCTCATGTCCCGCCGGGACACTCATGCAACCATGAAAAGAACTCCACGCTCCGCGAGGTGGGCCTTGACCGCGATAAAACTTTTCGAAGCAAACGGTGCTGTTATGCGGGATGAATATGACTTCACCGGCGGGGTGCGCGGTAAGCATTATCGGGCTATGCAAGCCGGTTACACAATTACCATCCATCAGCCGGATGGTGAAACGGTGGTCAACGAGGTGAAGCCACAGGAGGGTACTGTCGTTTTAGCGCCGGATGTGCGGGAGTACTTCCCAGGGGCAGGCTCTGTTAATCCCCGGATCGGGTCCGGGGCAGGCTCTGTCTAAGGGAGCGCAGGCTCAAACCGGCGCAATATAAACCGGAATACCCAAACTCTTTGCCTTCTCGAACGCCCGTTTTATGACCTCTTCAGTCCCCCTGGTCATGTCATAGAGGCCGAGGTCTTCCATGGCGACGAAACGGCACTCGTCCGCGTCGGTTCCGGCGTTAAGGCGTCCTCCGGCGACCTCGCAAAGAAAATCCAGGAGAATGTAATGGTACTCGACTCGGCCGTTCCGGTCTAAAATGACTCGGTCGAGCGCGGCCACGAGGTCGATTGCCTTGACCTCAAGTCCAACCTCTTCCATGACCTCTCTGCGGACCGCCGCCTCAAGGCTCTCGCCCAGTTCAACAAGTCCTCCGGGAACCGACCACTTGCCCAGAGCGGGCGCGCGGCCCCTCTTTATCAGCAGGACCTCCGATCCCCGGAACACGATTGCTGCCACTCCCGCGAGGGGCCGTTCAGGATATCGTCTATTCATGGCTTCGTGTAATCCCCCATCTCCCCCCTCCATCCTACTCCCCCGATCAGGACCACTTCGGGGGCAGGCTCTCCGTCTCACGATTGGCCTTGACGAAAATGGGGGGCGTGATATTTTTAGCCCCGTGGCGAATAGGCTGTTTGCATCGGCGGAGCGTGGACAACATTATAGATGATACGGACAGGGGCAACCCGCACCGGACTAGCTTTCTTTTCACTGAAACCTTTGTCGGTCCATCAAGGCAAAATCCTGTCAATGCCAATTGTGTCCCTGCGCAATTTCCTGGAGAAAACTCCATGAGGTCTTTTGTAATATTATTTCCGGCAATTTTATTCCTCACCTGGGGCGTTTCCGCGGCCGTGGCTCAGGAACAGGCGCCAGCCAATGCCGAGGGGTCGCAAAAGCTCGGGCTGAAACAGGCGCTGATGTGCGAGCGCGTCGAGAACCTTACGCCGGTTAACCCCGGTCTTGTATTTTCCGTCTCATCGGGCCAGGTTTGCTGTTATACGTCCTTCGATCCCGTGCCGCAGCATACCGCCATCTATCACAGGTGGTTCCGGCGCGACGAGTTGAGCACCCAGACCAGGCTGCGCCTCTATCCGGCAAAGTGGTCGACCTATAGCGTCATCCAGCTTCGCGAAACCGATAAGGGACCCTGGCGGGTAGAGATAATAGACCAGAACGGACGCGTTTTCGACGTACTTCGATTCAGCATAACAGACTGAAGACCAGAGCTTTCGCATGAGCCGTTTTCTTGCATTCTTATCGTCCATTCGATGGCAGGATATAGTCGATATATTGATAAACAGCTATATCCTTTTGCGGGTGTATGTTCTTTTTCAGGGCACCAACGCATTTCGGGTCCTGGTCGGCATCACCTCACTGTGGCTGGCTCAGGAAGTTGCGGCCAGCATCGGACTTATTCTCACCAGTTGGGCAATACGCGGCATAACGGCCGCCGCCGCCATTATCATAATCGTGGTGTTTCGCAATGAAATCCGCTCGGTCCTCCAGGTGCGCAACATAAAAACCTTCCTGTGGGGATTTCCAAGCAGAGAACAGCACACTCCCATTGACGTCATAACGGACAGCGTCTTCCAGATGGCGGGAAAGCGGATCGGGGCGCTGATCGTCTTCCCCGGAAATAAGAACCTTGGCGAGGTAATCCACGGAGGAATCCCGTGGAACGGCCAGGTCTCAAACGAAATGCTGATGAGCATCTTCTGGCCGAATAGCCCTGTGCATGACGGGGCCGCAATAATCGAGGGCGGGCAGGTCACCGAAGTCGGAGTCCTTCTGCCGCTCTCTCACAGGCAGGACCTCCCCTCCGATTACGGGACCAGGCACAGGGCGGCGGCGGGGCTTGCGGAGGCGGCCGATGCGCTCATTGTCGTGGTATCCGAGGAGCGGGGCAGCGTGAACGTGGCCCGAGACCGAAGCCTCACCCAGATGCTGAACGCCGAGATGCTCTCTCAGGCTTTGAAAAAGCATCTCAATATGCCTGAGTTCAGCCCCGCCCGGCAGCGCGAACGCGAAAGGCTGAAGCTGGCAGCCGCCGGCTGTATTTCCGTTCTGATAATGGGTGGGATATGGTTCGGCTTTACCCGCGGGCAGGATACTATCATAGCCCTCAACGTACCCATCGAATACGTCAACAGGCCCGCAAATTATGATATTCTGGACGCCTCTGTCGATGAAGCCAGGCTCCAGCTCGTCGGTTCGAGCGCTCTCATAAAGTCGCTCGGGCCGGGGCAGGTTGGAGTGCGAGTGGACCTGAGCAAAGCCGCCGAAGGCCGGAATACCTTCACTATTACAAAGGATGATATCATTCTGCCTCCCGGCATTTCCCTCAACAAAATACAGCCGGCCGTGATAGATGTGACCCTGGACATACCGGCCGGCAAGGAACTCCCCATCCAGGTGGACTGGACCGGCCATCTGTCTGAAAATACCGCCTTGACGCAAGTGAGCGTCTCGCCGGAAACGGTGAGAGTGGTCGGCGGAAGCAAGACCCTCGAAAAGGTAAACACGGTTTACACTGCTCCGGCGCGGCTGGACAGCCTTTCCAAATCGGGATACTTCACCGTGCAGATTGTCCTTTCCCCGCCCTCGCTCAAGCTGGCGCCCTCCCACTCGGACCGCGTAACAGTACACTACCGGTTGGAGGCAAGAAATCCAACGGAGAAGAAATAGCGGGGAGCGAGGAATAGACAGGACCGTCTCCGTTTCCCCGCTGCCTTTGGAGCCTCAATATCTCGTAAGAGAAGGTTTGAAATTCCGCATTGACTGGACAGGAAATAGCTCTAATCTTACGCGGATGAGCAGTTAGGGTATAGCCACAGCCGCGAATATTTGACTGGAATGCCTTCGGACCCTGGTCGAACTGTGTCGGAACGTGTCAAGATCACCAGGATCGGAAAACGGATGGCTGAAGATTTCGGCCTAAGCCCAATCAGTTCCCGCCATTTTCTTTCCGTTTGCGCTTGTCCAGAAAATTATTCAGGGCGGATTCCGAAAATTGTATGAACCCGTCGAAAAACTCCTGCGAATATTCTTTGACGAATTCTTCCCCGGCCCGGCTTATCGCCGTGTACGTGTACGCAACCTCGGCGTCGGTGTTTCCGGATTCATTTTCCGCAAGGCGGATGGTTATCCTGGCGACGGTCATGCCCGGCGTGACCTTGACCATTCCGAGCGTGTAGCTTGCGGGGTCAAAATCCGTTATCACCCAGAACGATTCGGGATTTTCTTCCCCCGTTGTAAAAATACAATCGTTTTCGACAAACCCGGACACCGAGTAAACGGCCAGAGGGTCCCAGCCTTGAGCCCATTCTCTTTCACGAACAGGGCACAGCAGCGGGAAGACATCGACGGGCCTGCCCCGCAGCTTCTGAGTGTAGCTTCTTGTTACCCGAACGGGATCGACGATCTGCATTCCGTTTGCAACTCCTGCGATTGAATTAGGTCAGTGGATTGGAAACGGGAACATGGAATTAGTCTGTTATTTATTGTATTTTATCGCGGAGAACTCAAGCGAATATTGGGAATAAAATGTCAAAAGCCCCTTTTGTCCTGCTTATAAATCCCTGGATAACCGATTTTGCCGCCCACGACCTGTGGACAAAGCCTATGGGCCTGCTTGTGCTCGCATCCCTGCTAAGAGACGGGGGCTGCGGGGTGGCGCTGATCGACTGCCTGGACCGGCGGGACCCCTTCACGAACTCTCATCCGGAAATACTGGCCGGCAGGGACAAAGAATTCGGGACCGGCAAGTACCCCAGGATGCGCCTCCCAAAACCCGGTCCTTACTCTGATTTTCCGAGATATTTCTACCGACACGGAATTCACCCGGAGAGTTTTAGCCGGAAGCTCCTTGAAATCCAAAGCCCGGACCTGATCTGGATCACGTCGAGCATGACCTACTGGTATCCCGGAGTTATGGAAGCGGTGCGAATTGCGCGTGAAATTTTTACCGGCACGCCGGTTTGGCTTGGCGGCATATACGCCAGGCTCTGTCCCGGCCATGCTCAAAGACACAGCGGGGCGGACCTGGTCATTACGGCGGATGTATCGAATCTGCCGAAAATGATTTCGAAGATGACAGGCTTCCCCGTGCGAAACAAAAGCGCGTGGGGTGATTTTAAGGCGTGGCCGTTTCCGGCGCTCGACCTGCTGAAACAGGGACTCGAGTACGCCCCGCTTCTCACCGGAACCGGATGCCCCTTCCGGTGCCCTTTCTGCGCCTCGGCGCGGCTTCAGCCGGAGCGCGCGCGGCTCGGGGCAGAGCGCATATACGACGAAATCGCAAGGGACCATTATGAGTTCGGGGTAAGCGATTTTGCGTTCTACGACGACGCGCTGCTGCTCGAGGCCGAATATACGCTCAGGCCTGCGCTGGAGAGAATCGTCAAGGAGGGCCCCACGGTCCGTTTCCACGCGCCGAACGCGCTTCATATCCGGGCGCTCTCCAGGGACTGGTGCGGCTTGCTGCACGCGGCGGGGTTCAGGACGATCCGGCTCGGACTCGAGACCACGGTGGACAGCAAGAGCAGAGAGTGGGGCGGCAAGGTCAATACCGGGATGTATCTAAAGGCGGTGGAGAACCTTTTTGAGGCCGGTTTTTCGGCAGATGACATAGGAGTCTACCTGCTTTGCGGATTGCCCGGCCAGACCCCGGAAGAAGTCGCAGAGGCCATCCGGATCGTCCGGCAAAGCGGCGTGCGGCCTCATATAGCCGAATACTCACCCATCCCCGGCACCCCCATTTGGGACAGTGCAGCCTCAATTTCACCATTCGATATCAGGACGGAGCCGCTCTATCACAACAACATCTTTTTCGCCTGCCGGCGCCCCGATTTCACCTATGAGGATATGACCGCACTGAAAAGGGCGGCGAGGGAACGGAGGACGGAGGACGGAAGACAGAAGACAGATAGGAATGATGAATGATGAGTGAGGATTGCGCGAAGCGCGAGGGCTGAGGACGCAGGGCGCAGGGGATGGTAAGAGGAGCGGGGAGAGAGACTGCTGCTGCCTGTATTTAGTTTTCAAAGAGCCCGGATGGAGGTCGATGGTGCTGACTTTAGATCCACGTAGCAGCGGCTGAAAGTGAAGGCTTACCGTGGCCGATTATCCTCGCTGTTGTTGCTGAAAATACAGCAAAATTGACGGCCCAATTTCACTAATCCATTGATTCTATTCATAGTTTTCGCTTTGAGTTCCTGAAATAACAGCGGATAATAGCGGCCTGAACAGTGGCGGAAGGGTGAGGAGTGAAGAGTAAGTGAGCAGTGAGGAGCGGCGATTTGAACTGAGGACGGAGCGAGGACTGAGAAATGAGAACCGAGTGAGAGAAAGGTGACCGGTGGCGCGCTTTCATTGTTAATACAGGCGAAATACAATAAACGCTGTTGCAGATATCGGGTGGCAGGTATCGGTTGGATACTTCCCTGACCTCTGACATCCGACATAATACGGTCATTCCTTGCGCCGGCTTTAGCCGCAAGCTGGCATCCGTTAAGGGCTGAGGGGAATGCAGGGATTTCCGGAGACTCCTTTGCCGACTGGCACCTTTGGGTTTTCGGATTTACCTTTTTGGGGCGGCCTTCCTGCAAATTCAGGCTGGATTCAGGTGATAAATTCATAAAACGTATCAGTCCGTAAATTCCTCGATTAGATCCCTCAGCGCGAGGTATTTGCCTGGTTCGGGCAATATTTTAGCATGGGGTGGTTTAGGCCTGCCAAACGGCAACCAGAAGCGGCAACCAGAAGCGGCAACCAGAAACGGCAACTAGAAGCGGCAAAAAGCAGAGGTGGAAAAAAATTCACAGCGGAAATCGGAGGTGCGGAGAAGCCTCCTTCGCCGGGAACGTGGCAGAACAGGTGACGGATTTTGAAGCTTTTCCGGATGGACGCTAATTAGTGTCCATCCGGAAACCCCCGGGTAAGAACTCGACGCCCCGCGAGGTTTCTGTTCGGAAAGGAGGCATTTTTCGTCCCCGGATCAGGTCCGGGGCAGGCTCTGGCAAGGAAATCGAGGGTTTGCGCGGAGGCATACGTCGGTACCGCCTCGCGGAGCGTCGAGATCGCTGATTGACACCGCCAGGGCGGAAAAGGACCCTTTCCGGACGGAAACTAATTATGGGGTGCTTGGTTTCGGACCGGATAGCTGCGAAATTAGTTTGATATTTGGAGCCTTGTTGCTACAATGGCTACAGGAGGTGACATGATGCAACTGGTAGGCATACGGGATTTAAAGAACAAGCTGACCCATTATCTTGAAATTGCCAAGGGGGGCCATGCCATCATCATCACGGACAGGGGAGTGCCTGTGGCGGTTTTGCACAATCTGGATCAAATAGAAGAGGATGCCGGGTTCGAGGAGCGGCTGGCCTATCTGGCTGCACGAGGTTTTGTCACCTTACCGGGGAAGGCGGGCGAACCTGCTTTTGCGCCGGTTGAAAGAGCGGAGGTAAAAGGTGGGCCGGTATCCGAAACGATCATCAGGGAGCGTAGATGATCTACTTTGACAGCAGCGCACTGGTCAAACGTTACATAGAAGAAGAGGGAAGCGACAAAGTCAATGCCCTGCTTGAAGAAGGATCGGTTGCGGCAGCTTCAAGGTTGGCCTATGCTGAGATACTGGCGGCAATCACGCGCAGGCACAAAGCTGGAGAGATCGAAACCAAAGCTTTTGAGCGAATCAAAAGAGCCTTTAAAGCAGATTGGGCATCCCTTGCTGTAGTCGAGATGCACGAGGAGGTTTTCCAATTCATTGATGATGTGATTGCCAAATATGCATTGAAGGGAGCTGACAGCATACATCTTTCGACCGCATTGTGGCTCAAGGGAGCAACAAAAGAAGATGTTGTTTTTGTGGCTTCCGATCTGGAACTGCTCAAAGCAGCAAAAGCGGAAAAGCTCCGTATATGCAATCCCGTTTGATGACCCAAATTTTGACGTAACCCTCTTGACTTTCTCGATGCCCCGAAGGGGGATCGATAGTCGAAACCACGTAGGCCCCCCCCAGAGGGATCTTCCCTGATCGAGACCACCAAGGAGGGGTCAGGGCGTGTGCTTCATTATGAAGATCATGCGATTTTCCCGTAGGCTCCTCCATGATTGAGACCATCGTAGGAGCATTCCGCCTGAAATCCACACTAGGGAACTCTGCTCATTTCGGTCGGAGGCGCAAGTTTTTTGGGAATGCGTTGCCGCGCATCCAGAGCCTTCTCAGAACTGGTTAAACGGAGACTTGACCCCTTCACACCCTTGACCCCTTCACACCTCCACCATGAGGGACCGTCTACGTCAACGAGCAATAATCTCATTGTTGCGAACACACGACAGACCTCCGACTATTCTTGCCGCCCAACTGTTTTTCCTCTTCGATGAAAAAGCCAGCCTTGCCGGAATCACAGACAATATGAGTTCGGAAATGGTGGTTGTGGAAGTTGGGAACATTTTGCACTCCAAGCAACGGCTCCACGAAGATGTCACCGCCTGGGCTCGCGATTTGTTCAAGCAAGCTGGACTTCCTTTCGAGATAGACTCAGCCACCGGCAGCTTCGACCATGAAGAAAACCCCGTTCCACTTCCTAGCCTTTCCGTTGTTTGTTCCCAACCGGCAACTTCGAAGACCGTGCCCCCATCAACTCCGCAAAAGCGAAAAACCCGACGTGTCTACCTGGAGTTCGCCATCCAACTCCTCGAACGGGGTTCCTGCACGCATCGGGACTTGGTGGACACAATAATGAAGCAGTTCCCGAACCTAAACCGGGAAACAGTCTCAACCTTTGTTTCCGATATCCAAAATCCTAAATACTCGCCAATCAAGGACAGAAAGGTGGTCAAGCAGGCTGATGGAACCTTGATATTCGAGGACAAGATAAAACCCGCGCTTACGGTGATTGAAAATCCAAGCTATGCCGGAACCGGGAAGGCCGAGACGGAACCAGTCACCGATATTGAGAAACAGGTAAGTTCGTCCGGAGGTGATTTATGAACAAGAACCGTGCTGTTGCGCACGTTCGTGTAAGCACCAGCGGCCAGATCGACGGGGAATCCCTCAATACTCAGCGCGCTACCATCCAGGATTACTGCACATCGAGAGGTTGGGAACTGGTCAATGTCTATGAAGACGCTGGCATATCCGGCACGAAGGACGACCGGCCAGCTTTACAGGCTCTGCTTTTGGCAGCTAAAGCAGGAGAAATCGATGCTGTTGTTGTCCGGGACCTATCGCGCTTCGGGCGGTCAGCCAGGGATTTACTGAACAACATCCAAACCTTGAAAGATTGTTCGGTCACTTTCATTAGCATCAAGGAAGGCATCGACGGAAGCGGTCCCTACGGTCAGTTCATGTTAACAATCCTCGCCGCCATAGCCGAACTGGAAATGGAAATGATTACCTCCAGAATGCGTGAAAACCGGCTTGCTCGCTGGCGAGATAAACGGATTTTCTGTGGGAAGCCACCTTACGGGTATGGATGGAACAGCAAAAAGAAACGGATTGAGATCGTGCCGGACCAGGGCGAGACTTATTCCCGCATTGTAAAAGAATACCTGGACTTAGAAAAATCGTTGAACGACATCAGCATCGACCTCAACGCCGAAGCCATCCCGACCCGCAATAGTGGTAGGTGGTCCAGTGGCACGCTCTCCAGAATTTTGAAGTGTGGCGACTATTGTGGCGAAATCACCGTTAACCTCTATCTCACAGACGCGACAGGAAAGGTTATTGCCCATCGCCCGAAAAGCGAACACATCGTCTTCGAAGCTCCGCCGTTAATCTCCAAAATCAGATGGGACAGATTGCAAGAACGCCTTGATAGCGCCAATTCCAGGGGCGGCAGGCCATCGAATGCTGCACAAGAGTTCCTGCTGCATGATTTATGTCGATGTGGAATATGCGGGGCAAAAATGAGGTCCGATTATGGAAATCGACGTGTAGACGGAACTCGTTCCCGGCATTACGCCTGCTATTGGCATAAGGCCGGTCCAAAAACACGTGAAATCAAAGGCCACCAGAAATGCCCATTGCCTCTGATACCGGCGGAGCTTTTGGAATGGCAGGTTTTCTACGTTGAACTTATGAGGCAACTCGGCCTTGAACCCGAGCACTACAAGCATCTTCTCGATGCAAAACACAAGTGGGACAGCAAAATCGAGAGCCTGGAGAAGACACTCAGCAACGTCAACGCCAGCAAGAAAAGGAAAGAAATCGCCTTGCGGAACCTGGACAGCCTGCTTGAAAGCCATGGTTTCGATTCCTCCGCCTACTTCCAAAAGCGAAACGGCTTCCTGCTGGAGATAAAATCACTCGACAACAAACTAAAGGATACGCAGAAAGACCTTGAAGAACTCAGGAACCGAAAA
Organism: Syntrophobacteraceae bacterium; assembly: GCA_049512295.1. Lineage (GTDB taxonomy): Bacteria > Desulfobacterota > Syntrophobacteria > Syntrophobacterales > Syntrophobacteraceae > SbD1. The sequence goes on along the minus strand of JBEKXG010000034.1, from coordinate 409 downwards.
AGCGAAGAAGCAGAGTTCGCCAAGCTGATGTCCGGGACTGACCCCTTCAAAACCCTCACCTATAAAATCATCAACTTGCCTTTCGCTGACAAATACCGGCTCCTACGGGGCATTCTCGATGGGCCGATTGTGGTCGGCCATTCCACACTCAATCCACACGTTGACCCCGATCCTGAAGATGAGATGATGAAGATATTGGAGGGAATCGAGATGACGGTCAGACATAACCATCCGTTATTGTTAGAACTACTCCCTGAATAGATCATCCCAAAACCGTTGTGATGGTGGAAACCATTGGGGAGGTTTCCGGCATGAAATTAACCGTTAAGCACACCACGGAATCCAATGTAACCTAAGCCCACATCTGCATCGGAAGTCCGAACTTATCCTGTTCTTGTTTGGTTGAAAC
>JBEKXG010000033.1:0-16073 GCA_049512295.1 Syntrophobacteraceae bacterium | reverse complement strand
CGGATGGACACTAACTCGTTTCCATCCGGAAAGGGTCCTTTTCCGGACGGAAACCAACTCCTCACCCCGCGGAGCGTGCAGTTCCTGCCCGCGGTTAAGCAGTCAGGGGATATTATGAACATTCTGGTTACGGGCGCAGCGGGATACATCGGCTCACATACATCGAAGCTTCTGAAAAAGGCGGGACACGTCCCGGTGGCGTTTGACAACCTGTCGAACGGCTGGGCCGAGTGGGTGAAGTTCGGACCGTTCGCGTTCGGGGACATCCGCGATGAAGAGGCCCTTTTCCGCGCTTTGAGCAGCTTCAATATCGAAGCGGTGATTCATTTCGCGGCAAAGGCCTATGTTGAAGAGTCCACCCGGCTGCCCGATCTCTATTTTGACAACAACGTAAACGGTACGATATCGCTTATCAGGGCAATGAAGCGGGCCGGCACAAAAATCCTTGTATTCTCCAGCTCGTGCGCCAGCTATGGAAACGCGAAAACGTCGACCATCCGTGAAGATCACCCCCAGGCGCCAACCAATCCATATGGCCTCTCCAAGCTGATGTGCGAGCAGGTGATATCATCGACCGCCCCTGTCTTCGGACTTCGATATGCCATGCTGCGCTACTTTAACGTGATAGGGAACGATCCCGATGGGGAGATTTTCGAAAGACACGAACCGGAAACCCACGTCTTGCCCAACCTGATAAAAGCGGCCATGTCAGGCGGTTCGTTTTCACTTTTCGGGACAAATCACGATACTGCCGACGGAACGGCCGTTCGCGATTATGTTCACGTAATGGACCTCGGACAGGCGCACATCAGGGCGATCTCCGAACTCTCCACGCGGGAGCGGCTCGTTTCCAACGTCGGCACCGGAGCGGGAGTATCGGTACGCGAACTGATCGGAATAGTCGAAAAGGAACTGGGGGTCCGGGTCAATGTCGAAGAAAAGCCGATCCGGCCCGGAGACCCGCCCCGCCTTGTAGCCGATAACGGGTACCTGCGCACCTGGTTTGACCACGCCTTCAGATCAGCCGGCCAGGCCGTGATGGAGATGGCTGATAAGATACCTCTCAGGACTGAGGGATGAGGACTGAGGACTGAGGGATGAGGACTGAGTGGAAGAAAACTGGAATATTGTCATTCATCTGCCTCCGTCCTCTTTCTGTCTCTGTACGGAGGCGCGCAAACCACCCACAATCCGAGCCACTTCCTCAGCTTGATGCATAAGCCTGTCTAATAATGCCCCGTCCATGTAACCCATATCCATGGCCACATATAGCTGGGAACGCACTTCCGCGCATGACGCCTTGGCAGTGGAAAGGAACTGATGGAACTCGCCGCGGCCACCACGCTCAAACCCCTCCGCGATATTCGACATGATCGAAACAGCGGCCCGCTAGAATCTGCCCGCTCAGGCCATAGTCCTTGGCAAAGGCCCCTTGCCGCGTCACCTCATAGATGGCTCGCGTCAGCGCCCGCGCCTTCTGCCAAGCAATCAGTTCCTCGAACCACTCTATTCTTCCCACACTCAGCCCTCCGTCCTCATCCCCCAAGTCCACGTTACTCTATACCTGCTCTTTTTTACTCAGTCCTCAGTCCTCTTCCCTCAGTCCTCAGTCCTCATGAGCTTTGAGAGTTTCGATAAACTTCTTTATCGTGGGCAGATTGCGGCAGAACCGATGCGATGAGAGCGCTTCGGACAAAGGATAAGTATCGTAAGGGATGCGCAGCATCGTAATCGTCTGCTCTTGCGAGTCGTAGAGGACCGAATTGGCGACCGGCGTTCCGTCCCGGTAAGGACCCCCAACGCTTCCCGCCTTGACCCAGTAGCGGGAGTTCTCATTGAGATACAGGGTCAAATCTTTTTGCCTGCCTGGCCGATGGACCCTCACATCCTCACCCTCCGGCAGTTCATAAATGGCAGGAATATGGTCATGGCCGCTGAAGATAAGCCGCTTGTGATACTTGCGCCAGGAAGGGATTGCATTGCTCAGAGCCACCTGATCAAGGTAACCGAAGCATTCGATGCCCGGCGGGGAACCCTTCGCAGGAAGATCGAAGGGCGAGTGATGCACGATGGTGAACTCTTCCTTATCTATCGAGAGCGGAAGGTCGAGGATATATTCGATTGCCCCCTGCTCGGAAAACAGCAGCCCGGCGTTGTAGGCGGTCGCCTGCATCCGGTCGAGCTTGTCGGCAAAGTCGGTAATCGCGCCGGCTATCAACAGCTCGTGATTTCCGGCCACCGTGGGAAAACCCGTCGAACGCAGCCGCGCAAAAGTCCGGTCGCCGAATGGAAGCCAGCCGGCAAGGTCCCCAAGGCAATAAACATCGTCGGCCTTTTGCTCTTCCAGGCGCCTCAGGCAAACATCCAGCGCATCGACGTTACCGTGAATATCTCCGAAAAAATAAGTCCGCATGATTACCCCTTTACTTTGAGTCGCGGAACGACCTGGATCTTGAGCATCACCTCACCATATCCGTAGCAATCAACGCCGGCATCCAGACAGTGGAGATAGCGCATGAAGTGAAAATCATTCGGCTCAAGGCCTTCGCTGAGTCTCTCGTTGATGAGTGCCACCGGGATCGCGATCTGAGATATCAGATATACGCACATTCTGTTTGGACATAGATCCGTTATGAAATTCCCGTCCACATCGAGGATGAATGTCTGCCCGACAATGTGGCCGGAGTTGCAGTTCCTCGAGTTGACTACCTCCGCGCGGATCGAATACTTTGGGGCCGCTCGGGACAGGCGTAAAACCTGCCTGATCCTGTGGCCCCCGTCATGAAACTTCTCCAATTCGGACTCGGTGTACCCAACTCTTTCTCCGAATCCCTTATCACTTTTTCTTCATCCATTCTTATCTCCTCGGCCCTGTCACTGTTCGCTGTTTATTGTCCACTGCCGCCCGTCGGATTCGACGTGAACGGCGCCGTCGGTATCGGTCCTGTACATGGGGATATTTCGCGCGGCGCAACGCTCGATTACCGCAGGCGCCCGAAAGCCGAACGGCTTGAAGACGGTTATATAACACGATCGGCCCGGGATGCATGCCCATTTTAACTTAATCGGCAACTATCTTATCCGGTAATTTCATACAGTTACCAGACTACAGCAAAGCATCGCTAACTTACCCCACCGCAGGCTTTGCCCTATCGCGGGTTCCTGCCCCGCCCGATACACATGACTTCCGAAACAGGACACCCAAATCCGGATATGATGTGCAAAACTTGCGTTTTTCAGAACCTTGGAGTTTCCCTTTTTCAGCCATCGCCACGGTTGAGCGGCACCCGATCACGCAGCCGAGAATTTGCTCGGGTCTTCAGCCCATAGCTGCATCTGTTCCGCGAGTGCTCCTGCAATCATATCGGGAATCGCGAGGAAGTCTTCAACCTGCTCTGTCTGTGGGCCGCGAGCCCCCCGAGAAGAAGACCCGGAACGTGCACAACAAGAAAGGCCTTCTCCAAGATCGTTGGCTTCCACTTACGGATGCCGCAAAGTCGGGGTTGGAAGGTCCTGTTACGGTCGTGAAGCGACGAGGGATTCGCATTTCTTGTTCAATACTACTGAGAGAACAACCCCTCCAAGCTGTTCGCTGCTTCCAGCAAAGGGCGCCAAGCGATTCACCGCTGTAGTCAGAGCCCAGGAGAAGCGTTCTTGCCGCTAGAATATCAGTAGGCAATCAACGTACTTTGTGTCCAAATGCAACATCTCCGAATTCAAGAGGCCCGTGAACGTTCTCCCTTGGACGTGAACTCGGCGATTCCATCTGCCGGACTCAATGCGATTCTCCGATCAGTGCCTTTATTGGGCGACTGAAACAGATGCAGCAGTTCTTACCCAACTGGCCTCATTTGAGCGAATGATCAATGTCGAGTGCTTTAAGCAGCGTGTATCGAACGAGTCGCTCCAAGCCAAGGTAACTCGGCGCTCGTTGAAGGACCTTCCATAGACTCTTGTCGGGGCAGGTCCCGGCCAACGAATTTGGTACAGTCTCTTGTCGCTCGCAACGACCGAGAGATGGATCGATCCAATCTCCGAAGTGCTGTCCAGTGTGAACGTACATGCTTCGAAGGTAGTAGGCAGCCGAAAGCGCCTGCTCCCTATGGAGAGGCCTGGAGCTATTTCAGCCACGACCAGGCTCGCTCCCGCGCCTACCGCTGGGGCGATGACGGACTTGGGGGAATATGCGACGACCACCAAATACTATGCTTTGCACTGGCGCTCTGGAACGAAAAAGATCCCATCCTCAAGGAACGGATCTTTGGGCTGACCAACAGCGAAGGAAACCACGGTGAGGATGTCAAGGAGTACTATTTCTATCTCGACAGCACTCCCACTCATTCTTATATGAAATTCCTCTATAAATACCCTCAGGCGACTTATCCCTATGCCGGCCTGGTAGAAACCAACCGTGGGCGCTCCCGGCATGAGATGGAGTACGAACTCGAGCGCTTCTGTCCTACTATCTCTATTACGGGGACAATTTCAGGATAGAGTGTCCCACGGGGTCCGGCAACCTGATGAATCTTTTTGAGGTTAGCAGGGAGATCGCCAACCGCCTCACCCGAATCTTCCTCCGTGATGAGCAGGGGCGGCGCCCCGTGTATGGGGGGTCTGAGAAGTTCCAGACCGACCCATACCGGCGGGATCATATCCTTTTCTACGAGTACTTCCACGGGGACGATGGGGCGGGGCTCGGCGCAAGCCACCAGACGGGCTGGACGGGACTGGTGGCCAGGCTGATCGAGCTTTTTGGCCGACTTGATCCCGAAAATGTTCTGAAGGTCGGGAGGCGTGCCGCCTTCGCCGGCCCTGAACTCCCTTGATTCGCAACTGAATTGGAGAAGATACCTGCGATGCACGATTTCCTGATGCCGATGGCAAGGCTGAGCCTTTTGGTCTTCGTAGTGTCCGCTCTTTTCAGCACGGGAGCAACCTTGACGGTGCGGCAGATCCTGGAGCCGTTGCGCAATAATCGCCTGGTGATCACATCTTTTGCGGTAAGCTTTTTGGTGGTACCACTCATAGCTTTCGTCATCACACGAATTCACCCGTTGGAGGAACCTCTGAAGATCGGTCTGATCCTGCTGAGCATGACGGCCGGCTCCGAGGCGCTTCCCAAGATCACCGGGATCTTCAAGGGAGATACCGCTTACGCAGTGGGACTGATGTGTATGCAGATAATCGTGTCCCTGGTCTATGTCCCATTGCTTATCTCGGTGCTTCTGCCCGAAGTTTCGATCAACCACTTCAAACTGGTGATGAAGCTCGCTCTATTCGTACTCCTGCCGTTGGTGGGCGGGCTCTTCCTCAAGGCCCGCCGCGAATCCGCCGCCAAAAGTCTGGAACATGCGCTGCACAAGATATCCATGGTTTCACTGATTCTTGTGTTTGCGCTCTTCATTGTTGCAAAATTTGAGGTGATTCTGAATATTCTTCACTTGGAAGTGGTCCTGACCGTGATCGTCTATCTTGCTCTCGCTTTCGCTGCCGGGTATCTGCTCGGCGGCCCGAAGCCGGACATCAGGACGGCATTGGCGGTGGGGTCGATCCTTCGCAGCGGAGGCATCGCGTTGGTAGTGGCAAGCCAGGCTTTCAGCGATCCGAAAGTGATCGCCATGATAATGTTGATCCTTATCTTGATGCTGCCCGTCCTGCCAACGATGATTTGGATGTTTCGTAACCGTAGTCCGGCCTGAGATATTGAGGCTGACCCATCTAATCAGAGGGAAAGCGATCACTGATTCCGAATGCTGGACATCCTGAGTCCGAAGGGGCGGGATCAGGAAAAAATCCCGCCCTTTGGCATCAGCCGGATGTCCGATTGGTCTCATTCCTGATACACCCCTTAGCCAAGGATCAAGGTTGAAGTAGCTTTACCGGGTATGGACACCACGCTATCCGGATGCATTCCCGAAATTGGTTGGTTTGTCTCTCGATTTAGTCCACGGCTATAGCGGTGAATCGACGATCGAAGTCGCAGGTTACGGAATGTTGATCCCGAAAAACGGTGTGTTAACCGAGAAGCCTGGTCCATAGTAGTAGGTGTACGGGTAATGGTAATCGTAGTAGGGGTCATAGTAGCCGTCGTAGTAATAGTAGTGTCTGACATACGGCCTGTCAAAGTCACGGTCATCTCGCCAGTAGTGGTGCCGGTGCCATTCAACTGTCCGGTAAGACCCATGGGCCGCCAACTGCGCTTGCTCACTGGAGTTATTGGACCCATACACGTGCGTAGCGGGTCCGGATAAGGCAGACAACCCAACCAGGAATGCCAGCGACAATGCAAATATCAGACGTTTCATACGTCACCTCCCTAGTCCACTGTGTTATCTCCAAGGTTGACGTTTTTTCTCTTTTCCGGTCAGAGCCGGAAAACAAAAACGGGTTTCATGTTATCTCACCCGCAATCATAACGTAACCATCGTCAAAAATAGTGCAAGTTTGCGTAATCATTGATAGATGTTGGGTTGTGGACCGCTCGCAAGACACGCCTCCCAGAGCGTGAAGTCCGCCCTTCCTGCGGTTAGTCTCAAAAATAAATTCCGGCTTCGTTCTCAAACTACCGATAGAATTTCCTCTTCCAATGCCCGAAGGTAGCTGCTGTCTTGCTTGGTGCAAGAAAGGGTTTGAACCTCCCTGCTATCGGCACGAGCACATACTCGCCCGTTTGTGAAAATGGATAGACCTATCGGTTTTCACCTTTATGATTTCATCAGCCAATTTGTTCGCGCCCCTTCGATTTCAATCTGCCGGATAAAACAAGACGGATGAACGCACTGCGGGAAATTACGTCCCTCCGGGCAGCAATATGGCTAACACCGCGGGGCGGGGGCACATTTTAGACCGGCGGGGCTCTGCGCCCTGTGATGAGCGAGACCACAAAAGCAATCAGGAAAATGACAAAAAGCACCTCTGCAATCCATGCTGAGGTCCCTGCGATGCCGGCAAATCCGAATACACCTGCAATGACCGCCACGATAAGAAACATCAATGCCCACGAAAGAAACATAGTTGAACCTCCATTTTTCACCCTATAAGTTGCGAAGTCACGGAGACTAATTCCTAGTTAATAAAGTAAGAATCGCTTCCTCCCGATGTCAAATAGCCGGGCCGACGGAGAAAAGACCTCGGTCTACCTGCTAACGGACGATGATGATTAAGTACGCGCTGTCCGGTCACCGCTATTCCACGACGGTTTCCACTTCGCGGAGCGTAGAGATTTGAGCGTGAGATGAGTGAAACCAAAAGAGCAGCCGGGATCAGAGTTGTCCCGGCTGTTGCCTGTTTTCCATTCGAGACTGCGCCCGCGTATCCGTCGTCCCCTTTACCTCCGCTGGCCTCATTCAACCTTTACCCGGGTCCCGGACACGCCCAACGCATCCGGGAGACACGCGCCGCGGGGGGCTGCCGCGCTACGCGGGCGTGCGCTAATCTTAAAGCAGGGCAGGGGGTTCGCGCGGACATCTGAGGGCGCTTAAAATACTTGAGTGTAGTACCTAGGTCTCCCTTACGAGGAATGTCCAGTAAAGGGGGAAAAGATTTCCATAGGGGCTCGCATCGAAGGGCTTGAACCCGCTTTTGCTTCCGATTTGGAGATACCATTGCTGAACAGCGGCTTTGATGTTGAATCCATGGTTCAAAGAATGAAGATCCATCCTGCCGTGGTTGGTCGCTATCATGCTTCCCTGCCCGAAGAAAGGTGCAAAGGATAGCAATGAGGGCACAACGTCGCTTTCCCACATGCCTTCCGTCAGGATGAGAAGACAGCGGGAGTAGGGCAGTATGCAGTTGCGCACCATTCCCAGTTCGACGGGGTTTCCTGATATCCGGATATAGCCGTCCGTCGGGACGCTTTTGGCGCCCCTACCGTGGGGTCTGATCTCAATAATAAAGGGAAAATCTACACGGCCGCTCTCAAGTGGTGGACTCTGAAGGCTGTTTTCCGCAACCCGGGGCGGCTTTGCCTCTATTCCATTTGAACATTGACGATAAGCCGCCAGAGATTTCAGAAACTCCTCGTCTCCTTCGAGACCTGAGGCGAAAAAGATGATCTGATCGTGTGGGTGGTCCTTGAGTATTTGAAGCAGGAGTCGCTGCTCTTCATCGGTCAGGCTTGATGGCTTCCCATTGTAGAGGGCTCTTCCTCCCAGCCGGCCGAATGCATAAGGGGCAGCCCATCGGTTGGATAAGCCACTCATGAGTCTTGGAGTATCCCGTGCAATTACAGCTTGCGGCCAATGGCAGTTCATCTCCAGAAACAAACCCGCCACTCCCTGTGTCTGGAAAACCTTTTCGCACTCGGGATCGCAAAGAACGCGCGAGGAAGACTCCCCGTAGTTTTCGTCATGGCGCAAAGACCCCAGGCGAATTGCTTCCATTTTCGTCGGGTAGTCTATGAGGCGCAGCAGAGTTGGAGCGTTCTGACTGTCGATTTCGGCCAACGTGCTCGCATTCAATACCTGTGGGCCTTTAAAGGATTTCAGGGCAAGCCAGTGTTCTTGAAATGTGAGTATCCCCTCGCGCAGGCTTTCTTTCACATTCAGTTCAGCGGCATCGATCTGATAGGAGTCAAGCACCGGTACAACCCGTCCCTCAGCCTCACGAACGTATCCTTCCGTGCTGCCGATCGGAGCGAGAATCGGCACTTCCACGATGAGAGCTCCGCGCGTCAGTTGGCTTATGAATCCATGGGCCTCGCCTCCCTCCAGGGGCAAACGCCCAGCCCTTGGCGTCGTTGAAAGATAGCAGCCGACGAATTTGACATGTTTACCGCCGTTGCGCAGAATGCGGGAGATATTCCTCTGGATGCTCGCGCTCCACCCCAGGTCAAGCACGCCAATGCATTGCTCATCTCCGGTCATGCCGCTCAAGTAATCAAAGGCAAGCGAGTGCTGTTCAGTAGCCCTCTGCTCGACCTGTGTTCTCAAATTCAAGCTCTCAAGTACCAGCTTTACGACGGAATCGAGCAGTCTTTGCGATCTTATCTCCTTGGACAGAGTCTCCTGAGGAAGGTGTTGTTCCGCTTCCCTGGAAACGCCGATGATCTTTAACGCATCACGAATCCTCAATACAGGCCCGCCGGTCAGAAGTTCATACAGTTTCTCGGACGTAATCCCGTTGTAAAGGGAGGCAAGCGCAGTCGATTTTCTCGATACATAACAGGGGACCACCGATAGGTTTACATTGTTTGTCACAGCCGCTCGCCGAAGGAGTTCCCCAAGGATCTCCCCTTCGCGCATCAAAGCGAGAACCTTCTTCACTCCCGCCCTGGTAAACAAGTCAAGACTCCAGTCTGCGAAGCGGGCCAGAACCGGGCCGAAGGTAAACGCTCCGTCCTCAAATGCGTCGTTTGAGGCGTCCCTGCGTGCCGAGAGCAGACGAAGCGAGTTCAACGAAGTCGCCCGGGGTTGGGAGAGAGCGTCCAGAGCGCACTCCGATTTGAGAATTTCGCTCTGTTGGGCGGTCATCGGATAATAGTACAGGCCGGAAATGCCAAACTTTGAACTCGCTTCTATGTCGGATGCAAAGTTATCTCCGATGTGCAGCATGTCGCTGCCGGTTATGCCAAACTCTGAAAGCGCCATACGAAAAAGTTCTCCGCCATCTCGTTTTGTGCAGCCCGCTTCATTCGATGGGATGACGAAATCGAAAAGACCCGGGTCAAGCCGGTTCATCGACAGGATTGCCTTGAGGTCTCCGGATGAAAGATATGTATCGGAGATAATGGCAGTCCCATAGCCCAAGCTGCGCACGTACTTGACAAGACTCCCCATGTAAGGGTTCACGTAGCATAGATCCCGTTCCACTTCCTTTTCGACCTGCATAGCCCTGCCTGGATCTTTCAGAACCGGCGCGAACGCTTCATATATTTCTCTTATGGGAATCTCAGGTGATCTTCCCTCCGCCAATGCCTTATTGCAGGCCGATTCCTGTGCGGCAATCCGCGTAAAATAAAACTCCAGGGGGGAAAGAGACACGCGGAGCAGACCTTCTGAGGCGACTCTGCGTCCTGCTTCGATGAATAGATTTTCAGGTTGCGGGGCAAGCCGGCAGACGAGTGTATCGAAAAAGTCAAACGATACTACCTTGAAAGCTCGCGGCCTTCTGTGCAAAACGTCCTTCAAAGACCGGAGGCTTTTGTCATTTTCCCAGAAAGACAGATCCGCATAAGTCATCGTTTTCCTTACTGATTAGTCCATTTAGTATGCGCCAAATCATCGGGCGTTGGGCTATTTCCCCTAAAGCAAGCTCGACCGCGTCGAGGAATTCCTGTCCCAGCCCATCCCGGCAACCCACATAAAAAAAGCGCGGCGTCTCGCATTTTCGCGTTTGCCGACGGATCGAGTACCACTTTCACTGGCGCAGTTCTCTCCAGATATCTGCCAGCGCATGCTCTGCGGTAACCCCCTTAGTCCGTCCTGACTCCATAAAGGATACCGCCTCTCGGCTTCCTCAAGCCATAATATGTCGAGATCAGTCAATGGCGCCTCACTGACCGTGGCCAGCAATCTTTCGGCCAGCAATTCTCGTTCTTCAACTGAAAGCGATTTGGCCAGCTTCTCAATCTCTCTCATTAACGACGTCATAATTCGTCCTTCTTCCGCAAATTCGGTGGTCCGGCTCCGCTAACCGGATTATCCACATTGAAACCCGGCTTGACAATTGGAAAAGCGCTGGGAAATCAGGCAATCCAGCAGCCTTTTCGGTTTCACATCAAGACAGACGTCGGGTATCGCGTGAGAAACATCCCCGTCGACACGCCCCGCATTTAGCCAACAGCTCAATCCGCCATCCCAAATGCAGGCTGAATATCGCCGTGAGCACAACGCACTCATGAAATCCGGTAGGTTAGGCTTTTCGTTTATTGAAGAATACCGCATATCGTTGCCTTGCACCCGGATTTGTGCAAATAATGACCCGTATTCAAAACCAACTCTCATGAAAGAGCCGACCCTATGTTCGCCAAGAAAGAAGAAAGAAAGGCCTTGAAAAGGGAAGAAAGAGCTTTAGACGAAGAGCCGGGGAAGACTTTATTGAAATAACGTGAAACGACCCAAAGGGCGACAGAATATAGTGGTGTCTTGGCAGCGTATTCTTACAAACCGGTTTGAAAGGAAGAGCGCCGGAAGGCGGCGGGGAAGCCAGGGAATGGAAATCCTTTTTGGTCTGTTCCGACGATCGAAGGAGAAATTATGATTAGCAGGCGAGACCTCCTGCGGCTGGCGGGATTGGCAGGGGCATCACTGGCTTTGCCCTTGAAGATCGAACCGGGCCTGGGGTGCGAAGGCTCCCGGGCACATGGTTCCGTCAGAAAACGGGTTTTTTCCGGCAGCAGGCCGGGAACCGGTTTTCTTACATTTGTCGACCCTCTCCCCATTATCGGAGTGATGCCGGATACCGGGGTGGCGTACCATTATCAGATAGCGATGAAGCAGTTCTTCCACAAGGTTCACCGCGATCTCCCTCCCACGCAGGTGTGGGGCTTTGGGGCGGCAGGGTCTGCACCTTCCTGGCCGGGCCCGACCATCGAAGCCCGGGTGAAGGTGCCGGCAGGGGTAAGATGGATCAATGACCTCCCCCCCACCCATCTTCTGGCCGCAGCCCTGGATCACACCATCCACGGAGCAGAAAGTGGGTTGCCGGACGTGCGCGCCGTGGTGCACTTGCATGGTGGGGCCACCCGGGCTGACAGCGACGGCTACCCGGAAGACTGGTGTTCTCCTGCAGGTGTCAGGATAGACGGTAAGGTCGGCAACAATTACGCGGATTATGTTTACGACAACGGCCAGTTAGCTACGGCCCTCTGGTACCATGACCACGCCATGGGGATTACCCGCCTAAACCTCATCGCCGGGCTCCTGGGCCTATACCTCTTGCGGGACGGCCAGGATACCGGTGGACCTCCCGCGCTAAATCCCGCTAAGCCCCAGCCGGGGGAAAACACCCAGGGTCTGCCCGGACCAGCCCCGGGTTACGGGCCAGGGCCTTATTGCGAGATCCCCATGGTGATCCAGGACCAGGCCTTTAATACGGACGGTTCCATCGCCTATCCAACGGTGGGCGTCAACCCCGACATTCATCCCCAATGGGTACAGGATTATTTTGGGGACGTCATCTGTACGAACGGCAAGGCCTGGCCATATATTGAAGTGGAACCCCGGCGTTACCGCTTCCGTTTCCTGAATGCCTGCAACTCCCGAATCTTGAACCTGAGCCTGGATTCTCGGCAGCCGATCTTTCAGATCGGTTCGGATGGGGGCTTTCTGCCCCAGGTGGTGGAGTTCCACAGCATGCTCATTGCCCCGGCGGAGCGGGCAGACGTCGTCATCGACTTCACCGGCATGGGGGGAGCCACGATAACCCTGGTGAACGATGCCAGCACGCCGTATGTAAACGGCGAGCCCCCTAATCCACAAACTACCGGCCAGATAGTGCAGTTTCGTGTGGGCCGGGGCCGCCCCGATGCGGACCATAGCCTTCCGCCCCGGTCCTTGCCCCTTCCCCCTTGCACCGACCTCAGGCCCCTGGTGACCCCGGGCATGCTGAAAAATCCCCGCCGCGCTTACCTGAATGTGATACGGGGTCCCAATGGACCCACCATGCTGAGCCTCAGCGACAGGATGTGGATGGACCCCGTCACGGAGAAACCGAGGGTGGGATCCCTTGAGGTTTGGGAGATTATGAACCTGGCCGATGACCACCACCCTATTCACCTGCATCTTATCCAATTCCAGGCCCTTAACCGGCAAGCCTTCGACGTCAACGCCTACAAAAAGGCCCTGGCCCGCCGGCCCGCCTTCTCCCGGGTCCCGGCCCCCAACCCTTATCTTCTGGGCAAACCTCAGCCTCCTCCTCCGGAAGAAGCCGGCTGGAAGGATACCCTCGTCCATAAGACCGGCGAAGTCACCCGCATCGTGACCAGGTGGGCGCCCCAAACCGCTCCTCTGCGCGGCCCGGGAAGCCCTGAGCCCGGAATTAACCTCTATCCCTTTGATCCTGCCCTGGGGAAATATGTCTGGCACTGCCATAACCTGCAGCACGAGGACAACGAGATGATGCGCCCTTATGTGGTTTTGCCATAGAAGCGATGAGAGGCATTATCCCTGAGAATGCTTGGACCAAAATCAAAAGCGAAGACTTCCAAGCGAGGTTCAGTGCGCACTCCCGACAAAAGTTCCTCTTGATCTTATTCACTTCCATGTCCGAAAACGGCGAGCATTCGGTTTTGTAAACCGTTATATTCCAGTCATGAGACTTGACGCGGACATATGTTATCAGGCACTGCGCGTTCACGATGCGCGGTTTGACGGACGTTTTTTTGTCGGCGTGGCGACAACCGGAATCTACTGCAGGCCCGTGTGCCCGGCTAAAACTCCGAAGCGTGAGAGCTGCTCTTTTTTCCCGAGTGCCGCGGCGGCCGAATCGGCAGGTTTCAGGCCTTGCCTCAGATGCCGCCCCGAGCTTGCGCCGGGTAATTCCAGCATCGAGGCCAACGCCCGGCTTGCTCGAAGAGCCGCAGGCCTTATCGAAGACGGCATTCTGGATGAACTGAGGCTCCCGGGGCTGGCTGATCGGCTGGGTGTCACGGACCGGCATATGCGGCGAGTCTTCCGGACAGAATTCGGGGCATCGCCTGTCCGGTTCGCTCAGACTCACCGGCTTCTTCTGGCAAAGCGGCTGCTTACCGAAACGGGCCTTCCGATCACCGAAGTAGCGATGGCGAGCGGATTTTCGAGTGTAAGGCGATTCAACGCACTCATGAAGGAACATTACCGGATCAGCCCTACCGGCCTTCGCCGAAAAACGGGCGACGGCGGCGGGACGGATACGATCACTTTGCAGCTCGGCTACCGGCCACCTCTGGCGTGGGAAGAGCTGATCGGATTCCTTGGTAAACGGGCCATCGAAGGAGTGGAGTCGATCTCGGAAGGGCGCTATCGAAGAAGCGTGTGCCTGGAGGCCGGAGGGGGTCCCCACCGGGGCTGGATCGAGGTCTACTGCGTCCCTCAACGTCCTGCGCTCAAGGTCTGCATGGACGGGGCTCTGGTCAGAGTGATCCCTCAGGTCCTTGCGGGCGTAAAGCACCTTTTTGACCTGTCCGCCCACCCGATTGAGATTGCCTCCGTGCTGGGAGTTCTGGCGCAAAAGACGCCGGGTCTAAGGGTTCCGGGAGCCTTTGACGGTTTTGAGACGGCGGTACGAGCGATCCTGGGCCAGCAGATAACGGTCAAGGCGGCAGGTACCGTGGCGGGCCGCCTCGTGGAGGTTTTCGGAGAGCCGGTTCAGACTCCCTTTCAGGAGATCCGCCGCCTCTTCCCGGAGCCTCGAAGAATCGCCGGGTGCAGCGTCTCAAAGATCGCCGAACTTGGCATCGTCTCACAGAGAGCAAGATCCATCATAGCCTTGGCCCGGGCGGTCGCGGACGGCACCCTCCATCTTGATCCCGGTGTCGACGCCGAGGAGACAATGAAGGCTCTCATGAGCATCCCCGGCGTCGGGGTCTGGACCGCGCAATACGTGGCGATGCGTGCGCTCGCCTGGCCCGATGCGTTTCCCCACACTGATTACGGGATACTGAAGGCGATGAATGAACCGAGCGCCGCCAGGGTGCTGGAGGCGGCGGAGAAGTGGAGGCCGTGGCGGGCCTATGCTGCAGTTCACCTCTGGGAAAGCCTGAAAGAAAAAAAATGAATAGATATACGACTTTTGAAAGCCCGCTCGGACCGATCCTCCTTGTCTCGGACGGTTCGTTCCTGACCGGCGCGTACTTCTCCGGCCAGAAGTATGAACCCGTGCCCGGGCCCGACTGGCGGCCGGAGCCCGGTTTGGGAATCTTCCAGGACGCAGTCCTTCAACTGCACGAGTACTTTGCCGGCAGGCGCCGGGTGTTCGAGATCCCGCTCCGGCTCCTGGGCACCCCTTTCCGGATGAAGGTCTGGGATGCCCTGTTGGAAATCCCCTTCGGATCGACAGTGAGCTACGGGGAACTGGCAGGCCGGGTAAGGAGGGAAGACGCCGTGCGCGCGATTGGGGCCGCGGTGGGGCGAAACCCTGTCTCGGTAATAGTACCCTGCCATCGAGTAATCGGCGGTGACGGGTCCCTGACAGGGTACGCAGGAGGTCTTGAGCGAAAACGCGGCCTCCTGGACCTCGAAGCGGCTGTCCTGGCCGGAGGGGAAAAAGGGGCCTTGAAAAAGAAAGAGAAAAGTGGAGACGAACTATTATGAAAGACTCGATGGGAATAACGGCACGCACCGCGCTGGGCAATAGAATGCGGGATGGATGAGCGCACCGTGAAAAGTCAAGAATTCCCTTTCAAGGTCTTGCTTCACATGTTGCGGATTGCTGAAGGTGCCTCAGTTGGACTGAAGGCCCGGGGCAGCGACCTAATGTATGATGTATTTCGCGCTCCCCACGTTGCTGTCTGCCATGCCCTCTTTGAAGGCGCGGGCCTTGATGGTGGTAGTGGATGAAACCGTGATCGGGCCGGTGTAGGTATTGACATTCATGGGGGACGGGTTGCTCCCGTCGGTAGTGTAGAGGATCGCGGCCCCCGGCGTGGTACAGGAGAGGGTGACCGTCTTGATGCTCGTGTAGGTGCCGCCCGCCGGGCTGATGGTCGGTGTGGCGACCTTGATGGTATAGGTTGCACTCGCCACTTTGCTGTCGGCCATACCCAGTTTGAATGCGCGGGCCTTGATGGTTGTAGTCGAGGCAATCGTGATCTATGGGAACTAATTAGTTGTTATTCTTTGCTGACCATTTCGAGGTTCTATTGCTATGGAAAGGTGGAAAACTGTAAACGACCTAAGGAGAGTAACAGCCAGACGCCTCGCAAGACCTCCGATCCCGATTCCAAGCAAGGCCTGATTGAGCCCATGCTGATTTGTGCTTTTTGAAATGGCGGCCTCTGCGGGCCGCCTTCCGAACCGAGGAATGGGTTTCGCCGAGTCAGACACCTCCGGCAAAGCCGGAGGCCTGGAAAACCATGGACCGCTCAAAGCGGTTGTAGACCATTAGCCACCTATAGGTGGCAACCGTCAGAACATTTTCAGTTGATCCAGGCGTTT
>JBEKXG010000032.1:0-16290 GCA_049512295.1 Syntrophobacteraceae bacterium | reverse complement strand
TTTCCGCTGTCTTTAAGCATCAGCACCCGGTTTGGGGAGTAGAGCCGGTGAACGGTCTCTATCATCTCCTTTGTTGCCGAAGATGAGATATCCCCGGCGATGAGTATCTCGCGCGCGGGGCCGAGCGCGAAATCGAGCGCTTGCATGAAATGCGTAAAAGCGGCAGGCCGAGCCGCAACCTGCCCGGCAAATGATTTCATCAGCAGGTCTGCCTGTTTTTCGAATTCAGGGTTTGCGGTCATCCTGCCGAGCCGCAGCAGATTCATCGCCGCAACTGAATTGCAGGAAGGGAGCGCGCCATCATAAATGACCCTCTCCCTCAGGATCATCGGCTCGCCGTCGTTTCCCGTGTAAGAAAAGCCGCCGTCAGGGTCTCCGAAAATCCTGGACATATCTTCCTGAAGCCGCGCGGCTTCAGACAGATGCTTCACGTCAAAAATGGTTTCATAAAGATCGAGAAGACCCCAGATCAGGAACGCATAATCATCGGCATACCCCGGGTTTACGACTTCACCCTGCCGGTACCTGCGATAGAGGCGCCCGTTTGCGGTCTTCATTTTTTCCAGGATGAAATTCACCGCCCCAACCGCAGCCCGGGCATAGGAGGCGTCCCCCAACGCCTGCGAGCCTCTGGCGAGGGCCGCAATCATCAGCCCGTTCCAGGCGACCAGGATTTTATCGTCCTTTAATGGATGCACCCGTTTTTCGCGGGCATCGAAGAGCTTCCTGCGGCCGTCTGCCAGGGTATTCTCCAATTCCGGAAGACCCATGCCCATATCGCGGGCGAGTACCTCAAAAGACCTCGCAATGTATGGGATGCTCATCCCTTCTTCGAAATTTCCTTGAGGGGTGATGCCGTATGCCCGGCAAAAGATGTCTCCCGCATCTTTGCCAAGGATATTTGCGACCTGCGCAGGTGTCCAGGTGAAGAAAATCCCTTCTTTTCCTTCACTGTCCGCGTCTTGCGCGCAATAGAAGCCGCCTTCCGGGCTTTGCATCTCGCGAGTTACGTATTCGAAAATCTCCCTTACCACTTTTGCGTACCGCTCGTCGCCCGTCGCGAGAAACGCGTCGGTATAGGCCAGCGCGAGCAGCGCCTGGTCATAGAGCATTTTTTCGAAATGCGGCACAAGCCATTTTTCGTCGACCGAATACCTGTGAAAACCGAAGCCGATCTGGTCGAATATCCCGCCGGAGCGCATGGAAAAGAGCGTTTTTTCGACCATTTGAAAGGCGTTTGAGCCGGGATTTCGGTTGTGCCACCGCGTAAGGAAAGTCAAATTATGGGGGTTGGGAAACTTGGGGGCGCCCCCGAATCCGCCCCAGACAGGGTCAAAAGACCTGGCCAACTCCCGCCAGGTCCTCTCCAGCAGCTCAGGGCCGGGAAGCTGGTGCAGGCCTTCGGATCTCTTCGGCTCGATTGCGCGCGTTATTTCATCGCTTATCCTGCCCAGTTGCTCCCGCTCACCGGCCCAGAGTTCGGCAATTTTACCGGCTACGTCCATTAGACCCGGCATTCCCATCCGGCTCCTTTTGGGGAAATAGGTCCCGGCGTAAAAAGGTTTCCTGTCCGGGCCCATAAAAATGGACAGCGGCCATCCTCCTCCGCCTGTGATCGCCTGACACACGGTCATGTAAACCTGGTCGATGTCCGGCCGCTCCTCGCGGTCAACCTTTATCGTAACGAAGCTCCGGTTGAGAAGGCCCGCAACTTCGTCATCTTCGAAGGACTCGTGCTCCATCACGTGGCACCAGTGACAGGTGGAATATCCGATTGAAAGGAAAATTGGCTTGTCTTCCAGTTTTGCCTTCAGGAAAGCCTCTTCTCCCCACGGATACCAGTCCACAGGGTTTTCGGCGTGCTGCAAAAGGTAGGGGCTTTTTTCGCCCGCAAGACGATTAGGCATTCCGGCTCCTTTCAAGACCAAAATACAACTTTCCAAAGATGTTCCGAGATACAAATCATAGACTATTATTAGATAATCATTCGCTAAAGTGATTTCGATGGGGTGGCTGAAATGTGGCGGTTTCCGGTTGGGATTTGCCTAAATACGTTAAAGAACGGAATTGGCCAGGAAATCAATCGGGTGCGCGAGGCGTGAAATATCTCCACGCCCCGCGGGGTGCTCCGGCACCGGTCTCAGACCGATTTTCCCGATGCCTCGAGAGTGCACTTCGTGAAATCGATTTTCTGGTTGCAACCTCTGCAGTAATGCTCCTTTTCGAACTCATCGGAGAAAATTTCCTTAGTTTTCCCACACGACGGGCATTTGCATTCGAAAGATGACAGGTTCTTGAATGATTCCCATCCGGGGCAAGCTTTCGGCGTGCTCATTTTTTTGTCTCCTTTCATGGTGGGACCAGTTTAAGAGGTCCTTATGCTATTTATCCCCCTCAGGCTCCAGTTGACCCTTGATTTTGGCCCCGCAACTTGGGCACAAAATCTCGATCTGGTCTTCAGGGCCGGAATACTTCTCTATGAGTTCCTCCGGCGGTATGAATGATACGTCTCCGCACGCGCATTGGGGGCATTGTCCCCGGACCAGTCGCCTTTTCTTGCTGTCCATGTTCTTCCTCCGGTTTCAGTTATTCAGTTTTTCCAGTTCGGCCATCAGCGTTTCCATTTTCGGCCTCTCGTTTATGTCGTGAACGTCGATGTACCTGATTATGCCCTTCCGGTCGATTACGAAGAGCGCGCGCTCTGAGACGCCGTTTGAGCGGAGCACTCCGTATTTGCGGGCTGTTTCACCGTGGGGCCAGAAATCAGAGAGCACCGGGAACCAGACCTCTCCCATTTCCTTTGTCCAGGCAAAAAGAGTCGGGATATTGTCCATCGTGATCCCGAGCATCACGGCGTTTCTTGCTTCGAACATTGGCCGAACCACATTGTAGCCGGGCCACTGGTCCGAGCAAACGGGAGTCCATGCAGCAGGCACAAAGGATATCACGACATTTTTCTTCCCGGTGAACTCGCTAAGTGAAACCGGCTTACCGGAAATGGATGGCAGAGTGAAATCCGGCGCCACATCCCCCACTTTCAAGGTGGTCTCGCTGTCAATCGGCTTAAGCAGGCCAGGCTGATATATCTTTCCCTGGAACTGTTCGGATAAGGCAAAAGCCGTAGCGTACACGATGAGGGCAATGAGAAGAGTTGAAAACAAAACGCATATTTTGCTCATCACAATGCAATTTCCTTATTCCCGATTCCCCCGGCCAAACGCGCTCCGGGGGCAGGCTCTAATTCTTAATTGTATTGGTATTGGCGTCGATCTTTGAGAATATCAGTTCCAGAAAAGCCCGCGGGTCTCCGATGCTCCCCACCCTGGAATATACGACCAGCCAGCCGGCGGGCTTCTTCCAAAGCACAAAGAAATAGGGAGTTCGAACCTGGCCCAGCATTTTATGGACAGCGAAATCCCCGTCCGGGATGAGCGGAAACTCTATCGTGAAAAGGTCCCTGAACGCGTTTACCTCGAAGGGCGAATTCCCGGCGCCAATTCCAAGCACTTTAACGCGCGATTTCAATTCAGGGCTGGCCGAAATCGCGTCGAAGAGCGCGTTGACGTTTGGCGCTTCTTTCTGGCAGTAAGGACAGTATAAGCTGAAAATTTCAACGATCAATACTTCGGAATCGACCTTGGAGAGCAGAAACGGGTTCTGATCGATATTGAGGTATTCCCTCTGCTCCATCTTTTGAGGAACTGCGAGTTTGAGTTCGGGAAACATTTCGCCTTCGTCAGGGGTGTTTTGCGCAAAAAGGGCTGGAAGCGGGGAATTCGACAAGCACAGCAAAAAGAGCAGCATTATGGGTATTCTTAACGATCTCAGCCCCATACACTTTTCTCCATAAGACGGTGAAAACACGAGAGTCAGCTATCGGATACCGGAACGAAAAGTATAATCATCCTCTGAGCAAACCCAATATAGGGTCTGACCGGTCAAATTGGAAGGGGGGCCAATATCGGGGAATTGAGGGAATCAGGAATCGGGAATCCTGCACCTTCTGATGCCTATGGCTTCTTCCCGTCCAGATATTTCCCGAGTTTACTGCTCACCCTTCACTATCTGCCTTTCCTCACCCAGGTCGAAGCCGCTAAAATCGGCGTAGTCCTGGTCAAGGGCCACTATGATCGGGATCTGTTTGCTGGTCGGCCCCCAGTACTGGATGGCCCCGGGGCTGCTAAAGAGGTCTTCTTTCGCCCATTTGTCCCGGTTTTGGGCAAATACCCTGAACGATGGAGAGTCCAGCTCAACAAGGGACTTCTCAATCACGAATTCCTCTTTTCCCTTTCGCATCTCGACCGTGATCAGTGCCGCCAGCGGCAGGCCCAGCACCAGCCCGCCCCCCTGAAAGTCGGTTATGGCGGCCATGTAGCCTGTTTTTCCGGCAAGCGCGAGAGAACCGGCCGTCAAGCCGAGCAGGAACGTGAAAGCGGCGTCGAACCTGGTGGGCTTCGCGCTTCTGCCCTCATATCCAAGAAAGTGAGACTGGGTTGACAGGGTAACCTTTTTGAAATCTTCCACCTGCTCGGGAGTGGCTTTGATCTTGCCTTGCGCATCCCCGAAGAACCGGTCCGTGTGCCTTTTCATCTCTGATATGCGATAGCGGATCTTTTCGATCAGCAGCTTTTCGGTCTCGATTTGCGAGACCTTCACATTTCCATGATCGTCGCGGTCTATGATGAGCATTTCCTGAATGTCAGGCGGAAGCGAGGCCATTAACTGTGCAGATTCGGCCGTCAAAAGCGGCAAAAGGAACTCCCGCTTGTTTTCGACCGAGGGCAGGTCCGCGATATCCCTCTCATACTCGCCGAGCGCTTTATTCAACTCGCCTATCAGCCGCCTCATCTCCGGAATGAACTCCACCAGCCCTTCCGGGACGAGAATCACCCCGTGGTTTATGCCTTCCACACGGCGCTGCGTAATGATTCGGACGATATAATCGACAATGTCGTTAAGCGACATGTTCTTCTCGGCAATTTCCTCCGAGATGAGCGTAATTGCGGGCTTTGTCTGGAGGGCCACTTCCAGTGTGATCTTACTGGCCGTGCGCCCCATGAGCTTTACAAAATGGTAGTATTTTACGGCCGATGCGGCGTCCTGGTTCAAATTCCCCACCAGTTCGGAGAATATCTTCGTGGCTGTATCGAAGCCGAACGAAATGGGGAGATACTTCCCGGCCGCCATGTCGCCGTCGATCGTCTTCGGGATTCCGATCACGCTGCAGTCGATCCCCTCGGTCTCCAGGTACTCGGCGATGAATGCCGCGTTCGTGTTGGAATCGTCGCCCCCGACCACTATCAGGCCGTCAAGCCTGTTTTTGACAACCGTCTGCCTGACTTTTTCAAACTGCTCGGGGCTCTTGATCTTCGTCCTGTCCGTCCCGAGAAAATCGAACCCGCCCAAATTGACGATGGATTTAATGTCCTCTTTGCTTATTTCGAAGAGGTCTCCCCTGATCAGACCTTTTGGTCCCTTTCTTATCCCGAACAGGTGGTTGTCGTTTCCGAGCGCCGCCGAAAGACCGGCGAGCACGTTATGGCCTCCCGGCGCCGGACCGCCCGAGAAGAGCACCGCGACTCTTTTCCCTTTGACCGCAGCCGATTCATCTGCGGCAACGGCCTCCAGCACGATGCCCCGGCTCTTCGAGATCGTTTTTGGAAAGACCTCGGCGGTTCTGTCATGCCCCTTGCACGTTAGAGTCATGCTGGTTTCTCTGAAAGCGGCAGGCCTTATTTTGCCGTCTTTTCCGAGGAAAACGGAGCAAACAGGAATAGGGAGTTTTCGAATTTCTTCTTCAAGCGGGGAGTGCTTTCCGGCTGTCTGGCTTACTTTTGAAAATAAATCCATGGTCTTCCCTTCATCTCTTTGTGCAATAATCAGGTCCGGTATCCGGTCATTGAATACAGATATATAAAATTACTAAATATTCCTCAAAATAATAATTACATCTCGCCGGAAGACAACCCGCCGCACCGGATGTCTTTGGCCGCCAAAAGGCTTTGAGTCAGTGAAAATCGAAAGGTCTTTGCTTGCGAACCGAATACCGGTCTGCTATTGCTTGGGCTGAACGAAATTCTGTGCAAACCATGGAGGAACGATCATGTTCGGGGACCAAAGCATCGGATTTATTGGCGGGGGGAACATGGGGGAGGCGTTGATCCGAGGTCTCATCGCCGCTTCGCTGTTTAGCGCCGAAAGGATTTTCGCTTACGACGTTATCCCTTCCCGAATTGAATACCTGGAAAAGGAGTTCGGAATAAAGGGACGCCGGAGCATCGGCGAGCTTGCCGAATCCAGCGGCATCGTCGTGCTTGCCGTAAAACCCCAGGTTATGTCCCGGGTGCTTGACACGCTGGGGGCTCATCTCTCGCACAAGCCGCTCGTCATATCCATTGCGGCCGGAATTCCTCTCTCAATGCTCGAGGGACGCCTGCCCGACGGGACCGCAGCAGTCCGGATCATGCCTAACACCCCGGCCCTCGTGCAGAAAGGGGCTTCCGCTCTTTCGCGCGGGAAGGCGGTTTCCGCTGCGCAGATGGAGTTGAGCCTGGCTCTTTTCCGCGCTGTCGGCAAAGCGGTCGAAGTCGAGGAGAAGCTCATGGACACCGTGACCGGTCTCAGCGGAAGCGGGCCGGCATACGTTCTGCTCGTAATCGAGGCCCTGATCGATGCGGGGGTCTTCATGGGACTGCCCAGGCAAACTGCGAGGGAACTGGTGGTTCAGACGGTTATCGGGACTTCCATGATGCTCGATATCACAGGAAAGCACCCTGCGGAGATCAAGGACATGATTACATCCCCGGGGGGAACAACGATTCACGGGCTGCAGGTCCTGGAATCATATTCAGTGAGGGGCGCTTTGATGGAGTGCGTGGAAGCAGCCTCACAGCGGTCGGCCGAACTCGGAAAGAGCTGAAGGAGGGCTGAGGACTGAGGACTGAGCAAAGCCTCACAGCGGTCGGCCGAACTCGGGAAGAGCTGAATGGCAAGCCGGGGGGAAGATTGCCACAAGCGCTAACTTAATGACTGAGGTCTCTCACTCGATAGGGGTAGGAGCGGCTCATCGCCGCCCCTACCCCTATCGAACAAGAGGCCTCTTCCGGTTTTCGCAGGGCTTCCGCTGGAGCGATGCTGCGATTAAGTTAGCGCTTATGGGGAAGATCGCCCCGCGTGCGAACGAGTGTCACCTTTTCACCCTTTTCCTGTAATAAATCCCCTTTCGTTTCACGAAACCTCACCCCGCTCTCGGATGAGCGGCGTCTCCGGTGTTTTTTCGGCTGTCTATTATTCGTAAATCATGCAGCCTCTTGCAAAACTGCTGCAGGCGCCTCGCGGGGCGTCGAGGTATGCGTTCACCTCGATTCGTTTCGCTGAGAACTGTTGCCGCAAGTGCGCATCAGCCGCAAACGCCGACCGTTATTGTCTAAATTCAGGCGAGTACTGGCTAGAAGGTACCCGTGTGTCTATATTTCCTTATGATGAGTTTCCGTGAGTTTGAGTTGCGCGGTTATGAGGAGGGTTGCCGATGCTCCCGTTTGAGCTGGACCACAAGGTTCTGAGTACTATCCCGATTCCTGCGGATAAGTCGATAAACAAAGTATTTCAGACCCTTCAGGTCGTATTGAGTCAGACTGTCATACCCTATTTCAGGAACGAAAGAGGAGTGAGCCTTGTACAGCTTGCCGACCTCCGCCAGTCCATTTTCTTCCGCCGCATGGAGGACGAGGAACATAAGGTGGCGCTGCCGACGCTCCTTTTGCGGCAAGGACAGAACTACACCATTCTGATACATGAGAAGCTGTTCGATTACATGGCCTCTATTCTGTCGTCTCGGCCGGAGTTCAGAGGGCCGGATGGAGACAGGGAAGAGCGCAGGATGCTCAAATTCTCCGAGTTTCTTCTAAGACATCATTTCGAGCATCTTGTTTTTCCCAACGCAAGCGAGCTTGACGTCATCCGCTCCGATATCGAGTTTGCCGAAGGCTGGAGGCAAAAGGACCCGAAAGGCTACCAGGCCTTCATGGAAGTCATGAGTAATCCACTTAACGGCATAATCGGGAAGGATTATGTCGAGCTGCTGGAACGCGCGCAACGCGGTGAGAAGTGCGATTTCAGGCTGGGACGAATAGTTGCAGCTCACGCCCGGCGCATTGCAGAGCTGCCCTTGCGGTTCCTCATCGATCTTTTTCCGGACCTGGATTTTGGAATGAAGGTGAGGGTCCTGAGCAATTCCTACCGCAGCAGCCGCATTCCCGGACAACCCCTTTCAAAAACAACCTCCAGTCTCAGAAAGGTTTTGCGTTTGTTTGCCATTACCATTCACCGCGACTCGATCGAAGGAATGGAGCTGTTCAAAACGTTCAGGAAACGCTGGGGGATTCAGTCGCTTTTAGTGGAGTTGGATATCGCGCCGGATTTGGACCTGGGAAAATCTCTTCCTCAGCTTTTCGAGATTTTCAAAAAGGGTCTGGAGGAATTCGTGGAACCCGGAGACATTATAAATCAAAAGGGGCCGCAGAGGATGGTTCCCCAGTCCAGGACCGAACCGGCGCCCCAGCAGACAAAGACGCTCAA
Organism: Syntrophobacteraceae bacterium; assembly: GCA_049512295.1. GTDB lineage: Bacteria > Desulfobacterota > Syntrophobacteria > Syntrophobacterales > Syntrophobacteraceae > SbD1. The sequence goes on along the minus strand of JBEKXG010000032.1, from coordinate 7,713 downwards.
GGAGCGCGTCGATGAGGCTCGAACCGACCCCGATATACCGCAATCCGTAATCGAGCTGATCGAAAAGAATAAGATGAACGCGGCTGGACAGAGCGGGGCGAAGTACTCGGAACTGATCGAAACCCTGCTGGCAATTCCCTGGGGAAAAATAAAAAAGATCTGGGTATCTCCGGAAGAATTCGACGAAGGACTCAACCGTTCTCATTACGGTCTGAAGAAACCCAAGGAAATAATATCCGATTTTTTTGCGAACCTGATCTGGCGATATCAGCATTTCAAGGAAGCCCAGAAAAAATACTGGCACAGGACCGGGAGCGCTCTGCTCTTTGTGGGACCTCCAGGAGTAGGCAAGACATCTCTTGCGATTTCAATTGCGCGCAATCTCGGCATTCCGTACCACAAGCTTTCACTGGGCGGCATGAAGGACGAGGCGGACATACGGGGCTACGGGTTCACGTATGAAGGCTCAAAACCGGGCCCCATCGTGCAGGGCCTCATAAAGATGGGCGTAATGAACGGCATGTTCATAATGGACGAGGCGGACAAGACGGAAAAGTTCGCAATCGCCACCCTGCTTGAGATACTCGACCCGGAACAAAATCACCTTTTCCATGACAAGTACACTCAGAGCACAGTCGATATAGACCTGTCGAACTGCCATTTCATACTTACCGCCAACACGGTCGACACGGTCCCCGCGGCGGTCCTCAACCGCTGCGAGGTCATTTTTCTGGACAGGTACAGCGTGGACGAGAAGATAGCCATTGCCAGGGAGTTCCTGGTCCAGCGTATCCGGGAGCGTTACCTGATCGGTCAGGATGAAATCTTCTTCGACCCGGAAGAGGAAAGCGACATTCTGCGGCACCTCATTCGCGACTACACCTCCGAGGCGGGTGTACGCGACCTCGAGCGCATTATCCGCACACTTTTTCTCCGTGTCCAGCGAAAGGAGATCATGGCCGAGGGTAAAAGCCCGTCAAAGCTTGACCTTGCTAAAATACTCAAATATCTCGATGTGCCCAATCGCCAGCGCCTTATTAACGAAGATGACCGCGTTGGCGAGATGATGGCGCTTGGCGTCAACATGGAGATGGGGGTCGGCTCGCTGATCCCGATTCAGGCTACCCCCGTGCGGACCGGCCGTGACAGAAGAGACGGGGCCTCTTCTTACCTGAGCATGGTCCACACCACCGGAAATATCGAGCGCGTGATGGATGAGAGCCGAAAGGTTGCCTCGACCGCGATCCTCCACCTGGCAGAAGAGCTGGGCATAGATGCGGCGGATATGTCAATGCCGGTCCACCTGCACTTTATGGGCGGCTCGACCAAAAAGGACGGACCTTCAGCCGGGGCTGCGATCGCCCTTGCGCTGGCTTCGCTTTTTGGAGGACGAAAAATCCGCCGCGACGCAGCCATAACCGGTGAAATCGATACCCAGGGGCGGGTCACCGCCGTTGGCGGGATAGGTGTAAAACTGGAGACGGCCTATGCGGCGGGCTGCAAGACCCTGATTATCCCCGGGGAGAACCTGACCGGCACAGAAGGCATAGACAGGCTTCCCGACGCACTGAAACAGGAACTCCAGATTCTGACTTTCGAGCAGTGGAAAGGCCGGCACGAACCGTTCGATTACTCTCGCCACGTGCTCCAGGTGGTCGCAGTTGACGATATTGTCCAGGCCTCGGAGGTGGCTTTCATCGAACAGGACGAAATCGATTCGCTGAGCCGTCTTTTCGAGGAGCACGCGGAAAAATGCCTGGCGGAGGCTGCAGCCGCCGGGGCTTCCGATTTCAGGAGGCTGCGGGTAATCTACCTGGATAACCCCGAGGAGGTAGTCTCAGCCCTGTTTCGGACCGATTTTTGCCTCGAAGATCACGGGTGCGTCATCCTGGTGCGCAACGACTCAAGGGAAGAAATTTGCAGGAGCCTGGGGGAACTTTGCGGGAAGAGCGTGATAAGGGAATTCGACCCGCAGACCGAGCGCCTGGCCGACGTGCTGAGGGAAATAAAAAAGGCTTACAGGGACTACTCTGCTCCGCCGCTCAGAATATCGCTGATAGCTCCTCTGCCATTCCTGACAAAAGAGGGAATCCGTCCCGAAGACCTTGAACCGGATGCGGGGTTCGCGGGGCTTCGGATTTTCGCCAACTGCTGTACTGCCGAGAATGTGCCGGTCCGGGACTGCCGCACGGTGCTCTCCAGCTCTCTTTCCTTCCTGGTGAAGCTCCCGGACGAATTGCTGGAAATATGCCCCTTTCTGGCCCGGAAAGATGGAATCTACGCCCCTACGGTCGCATTCATTCCGGTGAAATACCGGATCGATGGACGGCGGGCCGAAGAAATCCTGGATCGCGGACTTGTGAAGTGGCTCGGCATAATTAGTGGTGAAAGCCAGGAACCCGAGCCCCGGATGATCCAACCGGCCATGAAACTATGAAACCGGGCGATGGGACCGGCGGTGGGACCGCAGCCGGCGGTGGGACCGCAGCCAGGATGGGCGCTTGCCTTCGGCCGCGCCAGAGGGGCCCGCGGTGGGACTGCAGCCGGGGTGGGCGCCTGCCTTCGCCCGCGCCTGAGGGCCCGGCGGTGGGACCGTGTAGAAGTTGAGCTAACAAACGTGTGGAGCGGATGCGGATAAACCGGATGCCTCGCTTCACTCTTCGTGGCTTGGTGGCAGCACTGACCATGGTCATGCAAGATTTGCGGATGAAAGTCAAATGTCCGGAGTGTTGGAGCGCGGATGTTAATACGAAGTGGTCTCTCACTACCATCATTTCGCGGATAAGCAGATTACTATGAGTCGATGAGTCGAGAACTCACTTCAACACAATGCGCAAAGAGTTTCTCAAAATAACCAACCCTCTTTTTCAACTGAAACCTAACCGTGCAAGCCATTTTGGATCGAGCAGCATTGCTTGACGACTGAAATTCACGGTGTCCAATGCGCGGCCCCGCATTCGCTTTACTGTAGCTTTTCTCGTCTATTGCGCGGTCACCTGCCGTTGTGTAGCGTCTCAATGTCAAAGCCGAACGTCTTTTTGCAATTTGCAGCGAACGTCTGTCTGAACTCCCCCGACCGAAGGCGTTCCTTGATAAGCTGGTCTTCCAGCTCCAGGCTGCGCTTGAGCTCCTTGATGTCGCACTTGAGCAGCTTGCGAATGCCGAGCAAAGTCGAAGCTGAGTCCGCTAGGTTCGCCCTCACGAACTGCATCGTCTCTTCTTCCAGCTTCGGCGCCGGAACGATCCGGTCGACCAACCCCAGTTGCAGGGCGTCTTCGGCCGAAAAGCTCATCCACTGCAGCACTTCGGTGGCCTTCCTGATCCCGAGAACGCGCGGCAGAAAATACCCGCTTCCTTTGGTGATCAAGCCGATGCCTGCGTTAAGGTTCTCAAATACGGTGTCGTCCGCAACAAGGCGGTAGTCATAAGCCAAGCTAAGATTCAGATGAAACAGGGAGACTTTTCCTTGCCCGGCGTAGACCGTCATGTAATTGAGTCTCGACAGCGTGAGGATGAACCTGTTGACCACATTGATAAGCCGGTACATATGAGTGTTTTCCCAGTCGGTCGAAAGCACCTTGCACAAAAAACGGCTGTGTTCAAGGTGTTCGCGTTGCTCGGGACGGGCGAACATAACCAGAACCTTGTATGACTTGCTTGAGAGCATTAAATCCAGATAATCGTAGAACGAAAAAATGTCGTTGATGTCCTGGGTCACATGTCGAATGTGCTGTTTCTGTCTAATCACCAGAACATCGTTTTCCAGCGAAGAAGAAAAAAGATCGTTGTCCGTGGTGAGACTCTTTTGAGTTGCCATGGATCACTCCCGGGTTTTTAATAATATATGAAAAGTTCGGCAAACTGCCGGTCGAATTCCGATGACATTGTCCCTGATGGAAATTTCATTCGGAATAATGCATCAAGTTGTGCGCTGTGCATCCGCCCCCCATTTTGGGGTCGGATTCCGCCCGAAAAAGTCCCGGGACAACCCCGTAGCACGTAAAACCATACGATTTCCCAATCGAACATGCAAGTGATATGTAAATGAGACCACGGTTTTGCAGTTTCAGGACGCACCTCCATCCCCGGAGTTGATTCCCTCGATCCCACGCCCCGGTATTCGATGGCGCCAAGGCGAAAATGATGCGATAGTAACGGGCGAGATGAAAAGTCGATGGACACGGCAAGAACACACAGACTCATGGCGCAGGGGGCAATATTCCTCGCCTGTACAGAACTGGCCTCTAAGGTAGCCTCCCCCCACACTCAGTGAAAGTCCGTACAGCTTGTCAAATCCCTGAAATCCAAAGAACAGACTGAGGCATAACGCCTATGCTTCTAATTTGTGAATGTCCCTGGACCGGCAAGACGTCGGCAGCATGTCGGAGGAGATCGGAAACCGGGGGTGTGAAACGAGTAAGATCGAATTTGAAGCGATCACATTTTACAACCGACGCCGTCATGATCCGGAGAGCTGCTTTGTCTATTTTTCTGCCCATGTCCCCCCAATCGTAACCTCCACGTCAACCGGAACTCCGGCAAGATAAGCATTTTCGGGATCTGTCGCGGTCAAGTTTACGCATCATTCAGGATAGTCCGACTCTGCCCGATCAGGGCTTCAATAAGATTTTCGCACGTTCCGTCATCTTTCGAGGAGCCAAAGACGGCCCCAACACTGTGCTTCTGCATTCGTTCCCGCTCGTCTGTTGCGTTATGCAGGTTGATGATTACTCTAACATACGTGGGATTGCAAAGCGTACACCGCGACCAGCCGGGCTCCAGTGCTACGTTTGAGGTCAATTTCCCGATCGGCAGAGGGATAGGAGGAACTCCTCCTCCCTGTTTTGCAACTAAAACCAAAGGAGGATAGCCATGTCCGTTTACAAGATCATTGAACTCGTTGGTACCAGTCCAAATTCTTGGGAGGAAGCGGCAAAAGACGTCCTTGAAACTGCGACCAAGAGGCTGAGGGACATCAGAATTGCCGAGGTGGAAAAGCTGGACATGCGGATCGAGAACGGGAAGATTGTGGAGTTTCGCACGCGCGTGAAGCTCTCCTTCAAGTACGAGGGGAGTGACTGAGCGATCTGAGCCGGCTGATTTGAAAAGCTCCCCACGGAAAGGTCCCCCAAAATCGAGAGTTATCGATTTCTCTTCGAAATTGATAACTCCGTTTTCATTTCAGCCCCTTCACATGGGCCCTGCTTTCTCTGCGATTGGCGCGGGCAAGATATTGAGTAGAAGCCGCTGATTCTCGCGGTTCAGGCGGTCCGGCGTCAGGTGAGCGTTCACGCGCGCCAGGAGTTCCCGGGCATTGAACGGTTTGGAGACGTAATCCACAGCGGTAACACCATCAGTATAGAAAAGCAGCCGATCGCCAGGTTCAAGCTGTAGTTCAGTAACCGGAACTTGAGGATATGGGTCATATCCCATGGCAAACACACCGTCACAGGGTACCTCTATGGCTTTTTTTTCGGAGGACTGTAGAGGATGGGGTGTGGATGGCCGGCGCGGGCGATTCGAAGCGTTCGGCGGCGGGTGTCGTAAATAGCGTAGATTGCCGTGACAAAGCTCTCCTTATTTACTTTGCAGAGGTTCTCGTTGATAAAGGAAAGCATATGGCCCGGTTCTTCCCGACCGGTCGAGCACGAACGAAACAAGGCGCAGGTCATGGCCATCATGACTGTCGCCGGGGCGCTGTGGCCTTCTGCATCGGCCACCAGAATAGCCAGCAGGCCGTTCGGCAGCTCCGCGAAATCGTAGTGATCACCGCCTGCATAGAGGCTGGTTTCATAATGTACTGCCAGTTTCAACCCGTCGATTTTCGGCAGGTGCTCGGGCAGAAGGTTTCGCTGGAGTTGCGATACGACCTGCAGTTCGTGCTCCAGCGCATCTCTTTGCTTCTGTACCTCGCGCCCCAGCCGGTGGATAGTCAGGTGGGTGTTGACGCGGGCGATCACTTCCTTGGGCTGGAAGGGTTTGGCAACATAGTCCACTGCGCCCAGTTGCAGCCCTCGCACCTTGTCCGCCGTCTCATCCAGTGCCGAAAGAAAAATGACGGGGATTTTCTCCGTGGCCCGATCCGCTTTTAAACGTCTGCACACTTCAAAGCCGTCGATTCCCGGCATCATGACGTCCAGCAAAATGAGATCCGGCCGCGCTTTTTGCGCAATCGTCAAGGCCGCCTCGCCGTTCTTTGCGACCAACAGCTTGCACCCAAGGCTTCCCAAGGTCTGAAGGAGCACCTGAAGGTTTGCCGGTTGATCGTCAACCAGCAGGATGGATTCAATAATGGCATCGCGGCCGCTTATCATCTATTCCCCTCCTTCGATTCTCAACGGGAACGCGCTCATAGCTACCCGTAGCGAAATCGAACCATTGCCCCTCGCAGGCAATGCAGTGGATGGCACGTTCTTCAGGCCAAAATGACGTGTACCGGCTTGACGCTCCGGATGTCCCTGCAGTATTCGAGAAGAGAGCAGAACCTTTAGGCCGCCCGCGGACCTCGTGCTGCCGACACCGGGATAATTATCCCCGTAGGAGCCGTGAGATTGTAGCTGGTATTAGGCCACGCATATTTTCATTTCGTAAGATAAAACCGATAAGACCCGCCCAGCGATAGTAAATCCGTATAACACGCCACTGAGGGCTGTAAGGGCCAGTTAGTACCGTTTACGGTACGACCCCCCTCGCGTCATATTTCGCACCCCATGATACCATGTTATGCGAATCCGCAGCTCCCGAAGATCTGCGCAACTAAAAAAAAGCTCAGAAGGCTCAGTTCTCCGGGGGATCGAGCGGAAAAACCGACCTCAACGGCGGGTTTTTCTACACCGGGGCATGCATAAAAAATCACGTTAGTGAGTATCTCTTCCAAAGCAAGCCTTATGTCCTGAAGTAGCTCCCAAGAAGCACCAAACCGCTCAGTTGTTTCGATGGCAAACGAAAGAAGCGGCTCGAGGGAACTCATGCGGGCAGGCATCTTCAAAATGTCCATGACGGTACCGGTTATACAGAGCAGAGGCCGAAAAGGCCCAAAATATGGCTCCGGTGCAAAACCTTCAGAGTATCGAATGCGCCTCGGGGCATTTTAAGGTACCTGCAAGTACGTTCCCCGCCCATGAGAGTTGCTCCTTGTCAAAGGGCAAGCCGATGCAACATGGACATACCACTTTTTGGCATGGTAGACCACTCTGGCCCCAACCTTTACAAGCCGCTTGATGCGTCAGGCGGGGCCTTGAATCAGTTGATGCTCTCGCCCCGGAATGCCGCATCCGAAAAATGTTTAAAGCAATGGGGCGATCCTATATGAACCTCAGAAGAGGGAGCAAGTCAAAGTACAGCTTGCCAAGGGAAAATCCCGTTCCGGTCTGAGAGCATAACGAGTATGATCTATATTTGTTAACCGGAGAGACGGGTTCCTCCAGAACGCCAGATAGGAGAGGAATCTGGAATTTTAATGTGGCTTGATGCAACACGCTTTTCCACCACGGCTATCCCCACACCTTCCAACTTGCAGCTGCGCTTCAACGAGCCAAAGTCCGGCTTAAGCAGCATCTCCGATTTACCTCACTAAGGATACCCCTCGATGTTGAAGTGTTGCACGTTACACAGAAAGCATGTAACGCTTCTGTTGCATGCAACAGTTCTTCGATTCAAGTTAACACCCATTGAAGGCTCTAGCCATACAGTAAATGCCTGAATCTTCTAGCT
>JBEKXG010000031.1:0-16394 GCA_049512295.1 Syntrophobacteraceae bacterium | reverse complement strand
CAACGCAAGGCTTTCAATGCTGACCGGCACGCCGTCCCTGGTTGCCTCATAGAGAGCCAGTTCAAGCTTGAGACGCAAGCCCTCCTTTGCCATCTTCAAAATGTTGAGGCTCGACTCTCCTTCGGGGAGCTTCAGATATTTTTCAACCGAGCCATGTGCAAAGAGGACCTCGTGCTTTTCATTTACTATGACGCAAGGCGGGGCTAACAGCTCGACGATGGCTATTGCACTTAAACGGCCAAGGTCTTCCTCTTTGAGTTCATTTTGGCCCCGGGCTGGGAGCATTGTGGTTTGAACCTCCTCGGTTTTTGGGAGAGTTCCGGCCCTCAGTTTTGAACCGATCCCTTTTTTCTGAAAAATCTTCCAGTGCGCATCAACTGTGGAAAAAAAGTCATCAAACCTTCCAATGGACTCCGAGGAACCCAGAAAGAGATACCCCCCTTCATTTAAAGCATAGTGAAAAAGAGGAAGCAGCTTCCGTTGAAGCTTCACCCCCATATAGATGAGGACGTTCCGGCAGCTTATGAGGTCCAGCTTTGAGAAGGGCGTATTCTGAGCTATATCGTGGACCGCGTAGACGATCATCTCCCGAATGAACCTTTTTATCCTGTACACGTTTGCTGATTTTACAAAGAAGCGCTCCAGGCGCTCTTCCGACATTTCAGACGCGATGCTCTCAGGGTACTCCCCCAACCTGGCGCGGTCTATGGCGGATGAATCGAGATCGGTCCCGAATATCTGGACCTCGCGGTGCGTGTTTAGTTTTTCCATGGACTCGACAAGAAGTATGGCAACTGAAATGGTTTCTTCGCCGGTCGAGCAACCCGGGACCCATATCCGTATAGTGGAGCCTTTCCGGCTATTTTGGACAAGCTCTGAGAGGACTTTTTGGCAAAGGGCATCGAAGGCTTCACGGTCTCTGAAAAAGCGGGTTACGCCGATGAGGAAATCCTTACGGAGGATCTCAACCTCGGACCGATTTTCCATAATATAGCGGAAATAGTCTTCTATGGCGTCTATTTGGTGTGTTGCCATCCGCCGCTCCACTCTCCGGCGGATAGAGGTCTGCTTATAGTCTTTAAAATCGGCTCCGGTCTGCGACCGGATCAGCATCACAATTCTTTCCATAAAACCCTGGAAGGTCTTATGGACTCGCTCGCTTTTCTCCGAACCGTCTATATAAGGCCGTTTCACATAGCTCAGAATTTCTTCGGCCATTTTCTCGACAGGCAGCACCATATCAACAAAGCCGGTCCCAATGGCGCTTCTCGGCATACCGTCGAATTTGGCCTGATTTGCATCCTGAACGATTACCAGCCCGCCTTCTTCCTTGACGGCTTTAAGCCCTAATGTGCCATCCGTTCCGGTTCCCGAAAGAATGACGCAGATGCTCCTTTCTTTTTCATGTTCAGCGATGGACCGAAAAAAGGAGTCGATTGGAAATAGAGGGGCCTTGCCCTCTCTAGGCTCCTTCGAATGAAGCGTTCGGTTTAAGAGCGAGACTTCCATGCCCGGCGGGTTCACATAGACGCTGTTGGGCTCGATTTTCATCCCGTTTTCCACCCGGTGGACGGCCATTTTTGTTTTGGCCTGCAAAAGCTCCCGCATGAAGCTTTTGCTCCCGGGCGATAAATGCTGGATAACAACGAAGGAGATCCCCGGTTCGGGAGGCATATTGGAAAAGAAATCTTCGAGGGCTTCCAATCCACCGGCTGAGGCGCCAATTGCCGCTATGGGAAAAATACCGGCCGTTTCCATTTCAGGCGAGGAAAGTGTTAAAGGAGGGATTCCCTCATTGGCACTGCCCACCGTAAGAACCTCAGACTGATGTGAGGACCTCTCTTTTCCGGTGTTAAGCACCTTCTTTGCCATTCGGGGGCCTCTTAAATTCATTGAACGGACTTCGAGACGAAGTAAAACCTTGCAATTATAGCACAAAGACCGCCTGTTCATTCATTTTTTCTACTCCATTAAGGTCAGGGGACACTTTAGGGGAGTATGCAGATAAACGGGGGGACGCCCCCTTGTCAGTGTAATCAGAACCTGTGCATAACCCCGGTCGGAACAGAGAATCCGTCGGCGGCCTCGGCAAAGGTGTCCTTGTTGCACAGGGCCAAACCCTATTCTTTTTGCTCAGTTCTTGCTTTTTTGAATGAATTTGTGCGATATTGCCCAAGTCTTATTCTTTTCCAACACAGGAGTCTGAAATGGAACAACGAAAGCTGAAGATCATCGAGCAGATGGAAGAAAAAGGGATGAGCGTTGCGACTGCCGCCGAAGCCATTTCCTTCAATCCCATGATTCTGGGCCTCTACCTTGTAAAGGATGCCTACCCTGTACCGAAAAGAATCCTGGACAAGCTTGAAGGCGCGCTGGCGAACTGATTTTCCGCCCATGGTTTTGTCCCGGATCCGCTGCGTCGCATGTTTGTGATTCCATCTGGCTCCTCTGATACTTTTCGTCACACACCATTGGAGTGGAACCATGAGTATAAAGATGCCGTTGAAATTTCTCGGCAGCTACAAGGTAGTTACTCGTCACGGCGGTACGCAGAAGCAGGAGCTTTGCCAGAAGCTTACCATGACCCCCCTCGCGGGGCAGGAGCAAGCTGCCGGCGGTGAAGAAAATTCGCCGGCATATCTGATAACATACTTCTGTTTTGGTTGCAGGAGAGTCCTGGAAGGCAGGCTCAAGGAGAATCGGGAAGACAGAGTCGTCTTTCAGGTCGACGACCGCGAATTCGAGTTCTGTCCAGGCGCCGGCGGCCGTTGAACTTTGGCCCCTGCGCGGGATAGCTCTTGGCTTTCCCCGGCGGCGCCGTGGCTTCTCTCTTTACGGTTCCCCATCAGTTTGAAAAAACCTGGTGCAAATCGCACCATGGTGGCGCAATATGCACCACACTTGTAACATGCCGATATTTATCGGTATTTATTGATAGCAAGGGATCGGGAATAGATAGTGGCGCATTCTGCGCCTTTTTTTATTTTACCTCGCCATGGCCCAAATCGCCGCACCTCAATAATCTCTGCAAAAATCACTGTAATTCCAAACTGTTATATAATTTTCAACAAAGATGGACCCATTGGCCTGAATCCTGCTCTATCCCAATGCAAACAGAATTGCATGATTTCGGTAGGGAGTATTTTTCAAGGCCGTTACCTCAATACCACAAGGAGAATCATCATGGACACAAAAGACCGCAAGAAAACACTGCAACCCGTGATCTTTTCGATGGAAAACGACCAGTGCGTCTGGGGTCGGGCAGGGGTGATAAAACCAACCAAGTGCGTCAATGCATTCGACTGCCTGGGCTGCACACTTGACCAGCGTGTTCTGAGCAATTTCGACGAACAGCGAAAATCGAGCGGGCAGACCGATAGCCGGCCGCCAAGAATGCTGTTGATGATGCGCAAGGGCAAGTGCCGCCACATGCTCAGCGGCCGTATTCCATACGGATCATGCTCGTATGCCTATAACTGCGTAAAGTGTCCATTCGACCAGATGATCGAGGACACGAGCTACCTACCCAATCTGAGGCGTCCGGATGTTGAAAAGGCATCCGGCTTCGATGTTGCCCGAGATTACTATTATCACCACGGCCATACCTGGGCCCGGGTCGAATACGGCGGGCGAGTGCGTGTGGGCATCGACGATTTCGCTCTCAGGCTTTTGGGACCTCAGGATGAGATAGAGATTCCCGCTCTCGGGTCAAAGGTGGGTCAGAGCCGTCCGGCTGCGGTGTTGAAGCGCTCCGGTAAAGAGGCGGCAACCCTGTGCCCGGTGGACGGAGAGGTGGTGGCAACCAATCACAACATTCTGAAAAGAGCCACTGCCGCTAATGATGCGCCGTATGCAGAAGGGTGGCTTATGGTGATCCAGCCCAAAACTCTGCGCAACAATCTTAAAAATCTGTTTTTCGACTCGGAGGGCCTGGGCTGGATCGACGATGAGGCTTCGCGCCTGGGCGGACTCCTGTCAGGCATTACCGGGTATCCAATGATGCCTACCGGTGGTGAGGCGCTCAAGGATATTTACGGAACGGTTCCGGAAATCGGCTGGAATAAGCTGGTGGATGAATTCCTGAAATGATCCCGGCCTTGGATGCCGGTGTCTCGGGCGCCATCCTGCGATCAGCCGGCTTATCGGTAGATTTTACTCAAGGGGCTGGTCCCATGACAGGGACCAGCCCCTGTCGTTTTGCGCAAAAATGAAGACGCTTCCCGCCGTTTCAGGTCCTGGCGAAAACATGCTTGAGACTTCGGGAGATTTCGTACTCGCACGCTGTGCAAAATCTCGAAGGCAGGCCATCCAGTTTTTCGAGGCTGCCCGAAAAGGCCATAAGGCAATCCGGGGTCCGGCAATGCCCGATTCCCAGGAGATGCCCGGTTTCGTGAAGGCCAATTTTGGCGGCTCGCAGGTACGTACGCGCCGGATCTTTGTGCCGGAGCCGATGAGTGGAGATTACGGCGGCCTTGCCTCCAAGCTGGGATTCGCCGAACACGAATTTGAGAATAGGAGTGCACAGGTCGCAATGAACGATCCCAAGCTTAAATTGTGCGCCGTCAGCGATCGATTCGAGCGTCTTGATGATTTTGCCTGAGGCGTACTGGCTGCGCAGGGGAAGGTAGGCATACTCGGGATCCGGCAGCGGCGGCAGGATAGCGGCGTTGAGGCCCATCAAGGTCTGCAGGTTTGCCGCAACGACCGAAACCGCCAGCGTATCCACCCATCCGAGCGGGATAATATCTACATGGCTTTCGTCGGACGCTCTGGGTCGCCGCTTGCGCGCCAATTGCCGTTGCCCTCGATCATATGAAAGTCCCCCGGTGATTCACGGGCGACATTCCGTGAGAAAAGATTCCGCCCCTTTACGCAGACGGCAAAATTCCGGGTCAGGAGCGGTCGAAATCATACCGCTTCATTTTCCGCATCAGTGTGCTTCGGTCGATTCCCAGCCGCTTCGACGCCCGGACGATATTCCCGTTGCAAGCGTCCAGAGCGGCTCTGATATGGTTGATTTCGAGTTCTCGCAGCGTCATTGGCCCCACTGAACATGCGTCGGAACGTGGGTTGACGAAGGTCAGTTCTTCGACGCCGATCATCCTTCCCCTCGCGATGACCACGGCCCGTTCGACCACGTTTCGAAGCTCCCGGATGTTGCCCGGCCAATGATACGAACTCAGAAGGCCCAGCGCCCTCTGGGTAAAACCTCCCAGGGATTTTCCGGTTTCCTCCACGTAGTGCTTGAGAAAATGATCGGCCAGTATGGGGATGTCATCCAATCGCTCACGCAAGGGCGGAACGTCAATGGTGATCACGTTGATGCGATAGTAGAAATCGTCCCTGAATTGGTTTTCCTTTATAAGAGAGGGCAAGTCTCGGTGGGTGGCGCTGATGAGCCGGAAATCCGACTCGATGGGCTGGCTCCCCCCTAACCTGAGGAAACTCTTGTCTTCCAGCGCCCGAAGCAGGCTCACCTGCATTTTCGGGGAAATCTCGCCAACTTCATCAAGGAACAGCGTGCCCTTGTCGGCCATCTCCAGGCGCCCCCGCCTGGCTTTGACAGCCCCGGTGAAAGCCCCTCTTTCGTGGCCGAACAACTCGCTTTCCAGAAGGGACTCCGACAATGAGCCGCAATTGACTGCAAGGAAAGGACCACAGCTCCGATCGCTTTTAAAGTGAATAGCCTTGGCTACCATGTCCTTTCCAACCCCGGTTTCCCCGGTAATCAAGACGGGTGCGGACGAAGGCGCCACTTCCTCTATCTTGGCAAAAATGCTCCGCATGGGGGCGGAATGTGCGATAAAGACGTCGAAAAACCCCTCATGGTGATCGGTCAACAGTTCCTTCAGGGCGATGTTTTCTTCCCGCAGCGCCTTGTTGGCCAGAATGCGCTCCATGAACAGCGACAGCTCGTCCGGGTCAAAGGGCTTGCAAAAATAATCCGTGGCCCCGCGCTTCATGGCGTCCACAGCCGTCTGTATGGAACCGTGGGCTGTCATCATGACCACTACGGCTTCCGGCTGCTGTTGCTTCAATCGAGAAAGAAATTCGATCCCATCCATCCCCGGCATTTTGATATCAATGAGGTAGATATCGGCGGGCGAATCCTCGACAAGTTTCAGCGCTTCGGCGCCCGACAGCGCCGTGTCAACCTGATAGCCATCCTTGGCGAACCATGCTTGGAGCGACTCGCAGATCGTCTCTTCGTCGTCCACAATCATGATACGTGTCGCTAATTTCATATGGAGGCTCCTCCTCCCTCCGCCAGTGACTCAATCCCCTCATCTGTGGCCGGTCCGGATGCAGTGCCACCGAAGCCCTGTCCGGAAGATGCCCGGGCTTCCCTGCTGTTCATCGGGTTCCGAGGCAGTTTGATTCTGAACGTCGATCCTTTGCCAAGCTCACTTTCGACTTCTACATCCCCGTGGTGTTCGTGGATGATTCCGTAGACCATCGGCAATCCCAGGCCGCTGCCTTTCTCATCGGTTTTGGTTGAATAGAAGGGTTCGAAAATCCGCGGCAGGTCTTTGGGGTCAATTCCACACCCGGTGTCGGTAACTGCCAGCCAAATGAGGTCGGCGCTCTCATCGATCCCGCCGGAGATGGTTATGGTCCCGCCGTCAGGCGTTGCGTCGATAGCATTGAATATCAGGTTCAGCAGGCACTGTTGAATCTGGGCGTGATCTCCGTATATGGTAAACGGACCGGGAGGAAAACGTACCTCGCAGCGGATATTGGCAAGTTCGAGCCGATGCTGTGTCAGGAGCAGGATGGTATTGACCAGTTCGGGAATCGCAATAACTTTTGCTTCCACGCTTTTTGGCCGGGCGAAAGTGAGGAGGTTCTTCACGATAGACCCGCAGCGCATCGCCTCCCTGAACGAGAGGTCCAGATATCGGACCACACTCGACATCTCCTCACTGGACAGGCCAAATTGCCTGGCTTTGGTCTGGAGAGTATTTTGGACAAGCCTGGTGAAGGTCACGATACTGGTGATCGGGTTGTTGATCTCGTGGCAAACCGAAGCAACGAGCCGCCCCAGGGAGGTGAGACGATCTTCCTGGGCCAAACGGGCGAAATCTTTCTTGAGCGCCTGGGTGCGCTCTTCGATCTTTTTGCCCAGATCCTGGGTAATGTCACGGACCGTAAGGACAAACTGATAGATATCCCCAAACCGGTCTAAAATTGGATAGGCGGTAACCTGGCGAAATAGTGAGGTATCGTTCAAATCGGCGATTTCATATATCGCGCGGGCCGGCTTTCCGGTCTGCAGAGCTTCGCGGGCGACACAGATCGTTGAAGGAAACACGCACGCACTTGTTAACTGATACAGCACCTCGTAGCAATGTTTACCAATGATGCTGTCCTTGTTTGGACTTCCGGGGATCAGGGACGATTCGTTGCAGTCTACAATACAGAACTTCCTGTCGATGACAAGAACGCCATCCGGCGAGGCTTCCAGCAAAGTGGCGGCCAGCGGATTCATTGCATGGCTCTTTGCCATTTCAATGAACCGAATGGAAGCCTGGCGGTCGAGTACACCCACGGTGGGCCGCTTCCGCATGATAATGTCGGACAGAATGTGCTCGTCGCCGGTGCACTCCAGGATCAGGTCCAGGCCATCGATTGTCAAAAGACCCCGATGATCGTCAAAGACCTTTATCCCCGATTCTTCGGCATATTTATAGCACATGACGGATTTTTGAACATCGGCGATCGCCTCCAATCGCAGGCCGGAAGATTGGATGGCGGGGAGATTTTTCATAATAGTCTGGCAGCAGGACCCGTTGAGCACCATGCCAATGTTGAACTGTGGGCTTTTGGAGGAAGTTGCAGAACTCATCGTGTCTCCTTTTGGCCACGCATGCCCTGTTGCGGCGGAACCGACAAGGTCCCCGGGTTAAGAAAACCTGCTGGTTTCCATTAAATTGATCAAGCCCCCTGGAGCCTGGAGCGCAACTGGATTGGAATTGATAGGGAGGTTTATATGGATGATACAAATATTTTTCGAACAGGTCAATATTTCAAGCAGAATTGGATAGGGCCATTAAAGCGCTGCAAGCGGGAACCAACCCCTCGAACGCGCAAAGAGCGCGACTAAGAGCCGTTGAGCAGCTTGTTTAAGAGTTTGGGAAAAAAGGGAGGCATAGAGGTAGCACTCCGGCTAAAAAGACCGGCCTTGCTTGCCTGCCGGTCATAGAACAAAAACATCCGGCTGAAAGCGCTGAAGTGCTGCCTCGACAGGACAGCTAATAACCCGCTGGATCTTACCACCGGATTTATTGCTTGTAGACGCCACTGCAGATGATCACGTCATCTACCTTCTCAAAATACACGGCTTTCGGCAGCGTCTCCTTGAGTTCCGGGTCGTACCATGTGTATTCTACCCAACCGTTCCCTTTCTCCGTTGCCAGTTCGATGATATCTCTGATAAAGGGCTTTCCTTCGGGATCCTTGACGTCAATCCACTCCTCCCCCACAAATCTTCTGTTGGCCCCATGGGCCACCATGGCCCCTTGCAGACCCAATGCAAAGATATACATTTCGCCATCGACAAACTGTCCCCTCGGATTTGTGAACTCGGCCAAAGCGACCCTCTTGCCTGCAGCATTGAAAAAATCCACCGCCCTGCCCACCCAGTTCATCGCGTCTCTTCGCGTTCGCTTGCTCTGCCTGGGGTAAACGCCACTACAAATGATCACGTCATCGACCTTCTCAAAATACACCGCCTTGGGCAGCGTATCTTTGACTTCGGGGTCGTACCATTTGTATTCCACCCAACCACTGCCTTTCAGTTCGGCGGCCTCCACGATCTCCTTGATAAAAGGCTTGCCTCCGCTGTCTTTGACGTCAATCCAATCCTCCCCCACAAATCTTTCGTTGGCTCCATGGGCCACCATGGTCCCTTTCGGGTCCAATGCGTAGATATACATTTCGCCGTCAACAAACTGTCCTTCGGGATTTGTGAACTCGGACAAAGCGACCTGCCTGCCTGCGGCTTTGTAAAAATCTGCCGCCATGCCCACCCACTCCATCGCGTCTTTTCGTGTTCTTATGCTCTGTCTTCTGGGGCTCATTCGGTTCTCCTCCCTTTATCTCCCTCGTCTTCCGGCAAAGGCCCGAAACGGTTAAACTTGATCAACCCTCTCGTAAACTACCAACTCGCCCTGACCGCGCAGGTCGCCGGGATGGTATCTGGGAATCGGTAACTCCAGTTGCTTGATCTGAACGGGAGCGGTCTTTTTGTCCACCAAACCGACAGCTACCGCGACCCCGTAAACTATGGCCTCGGGGCGCGGCGGACATCCCGGGATGAAAAAGTTCACCGGAACGACTTTTTCGACCGGGCCTATGACGGAGTAAGTGTCAAACCAGATGCCCCCGCCACAGGCGCATGAACCGATGGCGAAGACCAGCTTGGGAGCGGGCATGGCGTCGTAGGCACGCCGCAGTGCTTTGGCCGTGGAACGCATCGCGGGCCCCTGGCAGAGCATCACGTCCGCGTGGCGGGGCGAGCCCACCAGTTTAATGCCGAAGCGCTCGACGTCGTAGTAAGGCGTAAGGACGTTGAGCACCTCGATATCGCACCCGTTGCAGCCCCCGCTGTTGGCGTGATAGACCCACAAAGACCGCGTAAACATTTTCTTGCAAAGATTCTTCAGCATGGCGGCTCAGTCCAGTTCAATCCTGATATCGTCCACCAAAGGCTCGCCTTCCAGATACGATTGCGAGCGGAAAACCCACCGTTCATTCCGTAACTCGTCTAAACGATAGCCTGTCATCTTCAGTTTCTCCAGCACCGACGGCGTCTTGAAACACCGGCCGCACCTCTGGCAGGTGCTCATAAACAGCTCCAGTTGCTGCTGCAGGTCGCCGACGCTGTCGGTGCCGGTCTCGAAATCCCTGCTCATCGTGATCGCCTTCTCGGGGCACACATCCGCACAACGCCCGCAGTAGGTGCAACGGCGGCCCAGGTATTTCAGGATGCGAATCTCCTGGCAGGGATCGAACACCAGGATTTCACGCGCCGGGCAATTGTTCGCGCAGCCCGCGCAGCCAATGCACTTGCTGGCATCGAAGATGGGCCGGCCGCGGAACGTGGGCGGAGCAGGCTGAGGTTGGGCCGGATACGGCAGTGTCACCCGGCCCGCTTTCAAGCAGACCATCGTCTCTTTGATTTTGCTCATGATAGACATACTTAATCCCTACCTCGATCAGTAGCCATAGCAGGCCAAGGCCAGTGCCACCAGCGCTGCCAGCATCAGACTCGCGAAGTAGCGGATGGCCTGGTCAATTCGGTAGCGCGCATGCGTGGCCGCTACAAGCGTCACGACCAGCACCAGGATAGAGACCTTCAACCAAAACAGCAGCCATTTCCCGGGGAACGTCAGCCCGAAGTCCCATGGTACGAACAATGCCACGAAAATAGCGCTGTAGATAACGAGCTTCGCCATCTGAGCGTATTTGAACATGGCCAGTTTCGGCCCGGAGTATTCAACCAGAGGACCTTCCATTATCTCGGTCTCCGCTTCCGATATGTCGAACGGCAAGCGTTGCACGAACGCCTGGAACGAGAGAAGCATAACGGCCACCATAACCAGTCCCGACCACGGAAAACCTTCGGTTAGGTAAACCGAGCCGTTCAGCACCACGTCCAGCCGAAACGATTGCGCATGAATCGCGCCGACAACGATGGCAATGGCAAACAAGGGCTCCAGTGCTATGATCGTCATCATCTCGCGGCTGATACCGATCAGAGAGTAGGCCGAGCCTGCCGCCAAACCCGCCAGCAGCGTGCATATGCTGCAAAGTGTCAGCAGGTAGATCAGCAGGATGGAATCACCCACAAAGTTCAACGGCTTCGAGAGGTCCATCGGCACGAGGCATGCGATCGTGAGTACCGTCGCCAGTGACAGGTAACCAGCGCAACGCTGCACGAATGGCGACTCGCCCGATTCGATGTCTTCCTTGCCCAGCAGTTTCAAAATGTCGAAGTAAGGCTGCCAAATCGGAGGACCCTGCCGTGATTGGATGCGCGCCGTGACCTTTCGCAATACGCCGTGGAAAAACGGAGCCACGATCAATACGATGGCAATATTCAACAATCCACCCAGTATCGTCCAAGAAATAGTATTGAGATCCATAGCCACCTCATGACCGCCTGTGTGAGTACGCGACACAACCTCTGTGGAGCTGCTCCGCGGGTGGGGGACCGCCCGGTCGGGTGGGCTGTCCGGTTCCCGCCTGCGGTCCCGCCGCTCGCGGCAGCTCTAAACGTTGCTTCTTCTTGTCACCCTTAGCAGTTCGTCCCTGGACCACACTTTGACCGTCCCCGACTTCAGGTCGATTGTCTCCATCCGATCAGTGCATGAAAAGCAGGGGTCGATGCTGCCAAGTGAAATCGTCATATCGGCAAGCTGCTGATCTTTGATCATCGCCGGCACACCCTGTAAGTTCTGATAAGTTGGCGCACGCACCCTCCAGCGGCGGGGACGGTTGTTTTCGCCGGTGATAATGAAGTGATGGCTCTCGCCGCGCGGGGCTTCCACCGACGATAGTCCCAACCTGCCCGCGGGCAACTCCTCTTGCAGTTGCAGTTGAAGCGGTCCTTCCTCCATTTTATCAAGACACTGCTTGATGATCCTGATCGATTCGAACACTTCCTTCGCCCGCACCAGAACGCGCGACCATACGTCACACCCGTTTTCGGTAATGACATCGAAATCCACACGGTCGTAGGCGGCATAAGGGTGATCCCGCCGACAGTCGATGTCCACACCTGCCGCCCGCGCCACCGGACCAACGAGTCCGACATTCTTCACCAATTCTTTATCGGCGACTCCCACATCACGAGTGCGCTTTTGGATGTTCTTGTCTTTTGCTACGGCGCCAACAACCTCGCGCCACTCGGTTTGAAGCTTGTCGAGCACCGCGCGCAGTTCGGCTCTCATCTCCGGCTTAATGTCCCAGCGAACCCCTCCGACTACGCAAAGGCCGTAGGTCTTCCGGTTGCCCGTGATTTTTTCTGCTATCTGCATGATCGGCTCGCGGATACGAAAGCTCTGCATGAAAAGTGTATCAAACCCTAAGATGTGGCACGCGAGACCGACCCACAGAGGATGGCTGTGCAACCGCTCTATTTCCAGCATGATGGTTCGAATGTATTCGGCTCGGGGCGGCGGCGTGACGGCCGTGGCAGATTCGACGGCCTGTACGTACGCCACGCTGTGCACGCAGCCGCAGATCCCGCAGATACGTTCGGCCATAACGGGAATGTCGTTGTAGGTGAGCACCGATTCAGCGAGTTTTTCTATTCCCCGATGGACCATGAACCCGCGGTATTCGCAGCCGCGTACCACCTCGCCTTCAACATAGAGTCGGAAATGAGCAGGCTCATCGAGCGTGGGATGAAATGGGCCGAACGGCACGACAGTGCAGCCCTCGGGAGGGTCGCCGAACTGGAACTCGCTCTCTTCGTTAAATCCTTCAGGAACCTGATTCCATGCTACGTCCTTGCGCAACGGATGTACGCCCTCCGGCCATCCGTCCGGCAGAACAAGCCGCTTCATATAGGGATGTCCGATTGGCTCGATGCCAACCAGGTCGAAGATTTCACGCTCAGCCCAGTTCGCGGCCGGCACCAGGTCGGAGATACTGTCCACCTTAGGGTGGTCTTCCGGTAAGTGCGTGAGAACGCTGCACAATAGATTGTCCTTGTCGAAGGCGAAATCGTGCGCAACGAGGAACATGCTATTGAACGGACGGTCATCCGCACCGATGCTGATGACGTAACGGGCGTCCAGGTCACGGAAAATGTATCGGCAGATGGCCATCAGCGCCGCCGGCTCAACGGAAACAAACAGGCGGTTCTCTTTAGGCAGGCTGGCCTCCAGGATAGCGGGACCAAATTTTTCTTTCAAACGATTGAGCTTTTCGTAGGCGCCCATCTCAGTCTTCCCTCCGATCGGTTCGCGCGCCTGGCAAAGGATGCGGCATTCCTCCCAGCCAGCGGAAGTAGCGCTTGATTTCGCCATACAAATTATGAGCCGAGTAGCGGTAACAATCTGCCTCGCACACATAGCCGCACAGCCACGGGGCCGCGGTGCGTCGGGCGGCGCCTCCCAGCTTCGAGAGGGCAAAGGTTACCAGGAACATTAAAACCAGCACCAGCATGAGTGCCAGCGGGGCGAACAAAGCGGCGCCGTTGGTTTCTTCCAGTCCGGCAAAGGGCCCGCTGACCATCGGAGCCGCATCGGCCAACAGGGCGCCTAAACCGTGGCGGCTGGCATCCAGTCCATATTGCATCAAGCGGAACGCGATAGCGGGAAAGATGCCAAGCATTATACAAAACGCGGCGAGCAGGACCTGAGGTATTTGCATAGTCCAACCGACCTCAAGCCTTCCGTGCCTTTCAGCTTGAGCGGTCACCAGTGCGCTTTTACGCGATAGGAAGCTCACCCCGAAGAACTTTATGAAAGAGGCGAGCGTGAGGACGCTGGTCAGAATGGCGATGACTGCGCACACGGGCAGATACCTTGCGGCCTCGACGCCCTGCACAGCCGCCGTGTAGATGCTCCACTTGCTCACGAAGCCGTTAAACAGCGGCACGCCGGAAATCGAGAAGGACGCTACAATTGTGGTGATCGCAGTCAACGGCATGAACTTGATCAGCCCGCCCATCTTATTGAGATCCTGAGTGCCCGTGGCATAGAGCATCGAACCTGCGTTGAGAAACAGTAAACCCTTGAACAAGCCGTGGTTTACAACATGAAACAATGCCCCCATGAAGCCAAGGGCCGCGAGGGTTGACAGCTTTTGATTTCCAGTTGGAAGCAGGGCCATGCACACACCAATTCCAAGGAGTATGTAGCCTATCTGCCCAATGCTGTGGAAGGCGAGCAGACGCTTCGACTGCTCCTGTTTGAGCGCTTGCATCGTACCGGTAAACAGCGTGATGGTGCCCAGTATGGCGACAACGACACCCCACTCGGCTAGAGGGAAAAGATCGCGCCCCTCCACCGGCACGAGCCAGAGGAAATAGCGCATAAGACCATAGACGCCGGTCTTGATCATTACGCCGGAGAGCATGGCACTCACGGGAGAGGGAGCCGCAGGGTGAGCATCGGGCAGCCAGAGCTGCCCAAACGGCCACATGCCCATCTTGATGCCAAAGCCTGCGAGGAAAAGCGCAAAGGCCATCCCGGCCGTGCTGGCCCTCGTGCTCAGCACCACGGGGAGGGTGGCGCTCACCGTGTCAAAGTCATATTTGAGGCTCACGCTGCCGGTCGCTTGAGCGCTCGTGATGGCAAGCGACTCCGCGCCGATCATCGTTGCCAGACAGGCCAACTGCATCATAATGAGGTAATTCTTTGCGGCGCGCAGGCTCTCCGGTTTCCCGCTCTCGAACCGGATGAGCGCGTACCCGGACAGAGTCATCATCTGCCAGAAAATGAAGAAGAACCACATCATGTCCGTGGTGCTCACAAGGCCGTACATCGCGGCGAGGAAGAGCAGGAAATAAGGATAGTAGCGAGCTACGCTGTAATTCTCATAATGGCGCATGTAGGCAATCGAATAGAATGAAGCCGGCACGGCAATCATGGCGACCAGCATCAGGAATATCGCCGTCAGGCCGTCGACATGTACCCGCAGGCTGAAACCGTACTTGGGCATGTCCCAAAACGAACTGGAGTGCGGCGAAGGTCCGGTGGCGAGCACTTTGGCAACAGCGAACAGAACCAGAACCGCCGTGGCTGCGGTAACGGCAAAGTTGACCCAGCCTGCCAAGGTCTTTTGGCGCGAAGCCAGGAGCGTCAGTGCAGCACCTATGATGCAGATATGGAGCGCTGCAACAACAGCCTGTTCGGGAGTCAGCATAAATCCTCCTCTGCGGTTGTTCGCGTTACCGGCCGCAGCTCGTGGGCAGGAAGTCTTTCTAGACTTTTGAAACCCCAGAAACTTAAGAGCAGATCGCTCAGGACGTCGACCGTCCCCTGCACCTCGGGCGTAAGCCTTCTTTGGGCCTTGAGCGATCCCGGCTGTACGCCCAGCAAGTGCGCCCGCATCGTTCCACTCGCCTCGACCCACTGTGCCAGAGTGCCCAAAGAGATCTTGTGAGTCGAGATTTGCGGAAATCGGGCGACGAGGTCCCTGCTGCTCAAAAGGACAACCGACCCGGGCGCTCCGCCCAGGTCGACGGCGTCGAGGAACACCAGGGTATCGAAGCAGTTTTCCGCAACGCGGCCAATGAAACGCTCAGGCATCGTTTCGGCAATAAGTATGCTCGGGGCAGCCTTGGATTGGCCCGCATCTGTCAGTCTTTCGGCCATTCTCCGGGCCAGCCGCACGCCAAAGCCGTCGTCGCCGTATTCCGTATTGCCCAGTCCCATCAGGCAAACGCGGCCCTGCAGGCATTGCTGAAGCTGTTCGTGGAAACCCGGCATCAGATGTCCTCCCCGAGTCTTTTGATTTGCTCGTAAGTGAACACAGGGCCGTCCGTACAGACGTAGGCGACGCCGATGCAGCAATGGCCGCATTTGCCGACGCCGCACTTCATGTAGCGTTCCAGTGTCGAGACGATGTTTTTCTCCTGAAAACCCAAAGCGAGAAGGTCCTGGATCACAAATCGGAACATGACCGGCGGACCGCACACGAATGCCGTAGTATTATCCACCGGGACAGTTATGTCGGGTTTTTTCAAGAGGCTGCCTACTACGCCAACGTTTCCGCCCCAATCTTCGGAGCCGCGATCCACGGTGAGATAACACTCGATACCGGCTGAGTTCTCCCATTCGCGGAGATTGGGCACA
Source organism: Syntrophobacteraceae bacterium (assembly GCA_049512295.1). Classification (GTDB taxonomy): domain Bacteria; phylum Desulfobacterota; class Syntrophobacteria; order Syntrophobacterales; family Syntrophobacteraceae; genus SbD1. The sequence goes on along the minus strand of JBEKXG010000031.1, from coordinate 582 downwards.
TACATTAATTCCTTTGGGGTCTTAGACCCGTAGAAAATTTGGATGCTGCCGTATTTGTCGCGGTTTTCGAGCGCATAGACGATGCAGGAGCGAAGCGGGATCAATCCAATGCCGCCGGCCACGAACATGAGGTTCTTCCCGTAGTAGTGTTCCATCGGAAAACCGTTGCCGTAGGGACCACGCACGGCAAACCTGTCATCGGCATTGAGTTGATGGAGTGCGTCTGTGCACTTTCCAACCCGGCGGATGGTGAAAAACGAATCCTTCTCGGTGGGACTTGGGGGCAATGAGGCGGGAAATTCTCCCACACCAAGGATCGTTACTTGCGCGAACTGGCCGGGTCTAAAATTCTGGAAAGCTTTCTGATGGGCAGGGTTTGCGAAATGCCAGTAGAAAGTCCTGACCTCATCGATTTCGTCCACCACCCGGTCGATGATCGCAACCTTCGGCAAATAGATGCTTTCACTGAGCTGCGAGTTCATACCTGTCAATCTCCGCTGTAGCGCGTCGGATCATCTCCACTACGCTCGGCATCCCTATGTTTCCGTGGCAAACGGCAACGCAGCGCCCGCAGCCGACACA
>JBEKXG010000030.1:0-20919 GCA_049512295.1 Syntrophobacteraceae bacterium | reverse complement strand
CGCATGCAGCTTCTGTCGTTCCTTCAGCCGGAGTATGCATTTCAGGCTCAACTGATGGCAATCTACCGGTTCGACTGCACGGATGCCCTCAGAGAAATCAACAACCCTGCGCTCATCGTAACCGGCACGCAAGACGTTCTGATTCCGCCGGCAAATTCGACTTATCTTGCCGGGCAGCTTCCTAACGCCGAGTTGATCGAAATACCCGGAGCCGGGCATGCCCTGCATGTCGAATGCCGGCATTTTCTCAACCAGGTTGCTCACCATTTTTATCAAAAACATTCTGGAGCGGGTTCCCACTGAGGAAGTCCCGCCTGAGAAAAGCTGCTATTTTCGCCGTAAGCTCCCGCTCGGACCCCCAATAGAAATGATCCGTGGAGGGAAATATTTCAAGGGTTACGGGGGCATTGGGCTGGCTGGAGAGCCATTCTCTCAGAGATTCGACGGAGCAGAAATCATCCTGGTTTCCGATCGTGACGAGTCCGGGCGCATCAGGGAGTTTGAGTCCATCAAAAGAAATGAAGTCCAACGGCGGCGATATGAGTATGAGCGAATCCGGGGAAAGGCCCATTCGCACTGCCTCCATCGTGGCCCATGCTCCATAGGAGTAGGCGGCAAAATCAATGCGCCCGGGGGAGCGGGCGCTGAGGTATTCCGAGACGGCGATCAGGTCTTCGGCATCTTTCAGCCCCTGCGCTGGACGCCCGCCGCTGGCGCCTGTTCCCCTGAAATTGAAGCGCAGTGTTCCCCACCCGAGGCTGGCGAACGCCTGCCGCGCGGTCTGGACGACGTTATTGTGCATGTTGCCGCCGTAGAGCGGATGGGGATGGCAAAGGACCGCATTTCGGCCAATCCGCCCCTCCTCAAACAGTCCCTCGATAGTTATGTTTCCACCCTCAACTGGTATCCTGACCGGCTCTTCAGCCATAGTCCGCTCCTTTTCGGCCGCCGTTCGATTGACTATATTCCTCTTATAATGTAGATGCATACACCGGAACAGGTGGTTTTTGCAATCCGGTTTGTGTTCGATTCAGGGGCGGGCGATGCGGCCGGGTTTAATCGGCCCTCTCCGGCTTCCTCCGCTTTTTTCCAGTTGTTAAAAGGATGTTGAATGTTCCGCTTCAAATCGGCCCTTGCGCTTAGCGGAGGTTCCGCTCGAGCACTGTCGCACCTGGGGGTTATCCAGGAACTCGACCGCCGAAACCTGAAGTTCGACTTGATAGTAGGAACGAGCATGGGGGCCGTAATCGGAGGCCTCTACGCCTGCTATGAAGACTCGGCAAGAGTCCTGGAGCGCATGCAAAATGTTTTCGAAAGCGAACTTTTCCTAAAGACCGCCTCCAGCGCGGTCGATGAGAATCCCGTTTTTCTCGGTCCGGACGGCTTTTTTAACCGGTTTATGCGGCTGTTTAGAAAAGGGGTCTTCCTCACCCACACTATGCTGCGGATGGAACTGGTAACGGAAGATCTCTACGACGAGCTGTTGGCCATGCTGATGCCGGACGTGCTCATAGAAGACTTGCCGGTCCGGTTTGCCGCAGTTGCAATGGACCTGCTGACGGGAGAAGAGATCGTATTGACGAAGGGGTCTTTGAGACGCGCCGTTGCCGCAAGTTCCTCGATCCCGGGGATGTTTCCGGTGATCGAGATAGACGGGCGGATGCTAGTGGACGGGGGCTGGGCGGATAACCTTCCCGTTGCTCCGGCGGTCGCCATGGGAGCTCATTTCGTCCTTGGCGTGGACGCAACTCTCGATATTCCGGGAATTGCGACATACCCCAAGTCCGCGATGGAGATATTATTTCGCTGCAATGAAATCACGCGAATTCTTCTGACCAGGCATCTGAAGACAGCCGCTGACGTCCTGATTGTCCCTGCAGTAGACAACATATTCTGGGCGGACTTCAAATCTTTGGACCTGTGCCTGGCCGCAGGTAGAAAAGCCTTCGATCAAAACTCTTCGACCATTTCGAAACAGATGCTCCTGCGCCGGTTCCTGACGCTTGAAGGGGCGATCCATCCCGGCAGGATCGGGAAGTGGGGGCATCACTTTTTGATATTGTGATTCGGAGCCGGTTGACAGGCTTAACAGGATTAACAGGATTAACAGAAAAAGAATGGAAAGGCGGCGGGATGTTTTTACGCCGCGCCGACCGAAGCAATCATTTTGGACAGGATTAACAGGATTAACAGAAAAAGAATGGAAAGGCGGCGGGATGTTTTTGCGCCGCGCCGACCGAAGCAATCATTTTGGACAGGATTAACAGGATTAACAGGATTAACAGAAAAAGAATGGAAAGGCGGCGGGATGTTCCAAGCCTTGCGGAATATCAAAATTGCCGGTCTCAACCAATTCAGGGCCAAGAGGCTTTTCCAACCACGCGCCGCACGTGGTTGAAAATCCTGCCAAGGTTTGTTTCAAATCCTGTAAATCCTGTCAATCCTGTCAATCCTGTCAATCCTGTCAAGGTTTTTCCCGGGAGCCTGTAAATCCTGCCAAGGTTTGTTTCAAATCCTGTAAATCCTGTCAAGGTTTACCCCGGGAGCTTGAAAATCCTGCCAAGATTTGTTTCAACTCCTGTAAATCCTGAAAATACTGTCGAGGGGATCCGGACGCGCAAACAGGGGGACCGACCCTCTGCTTTTTCCTTTGACAAGACTCTCCTGGTTTATGCGATAGTGATCCATCTTCCAATTGAGAACGCAGCCGTAAAAAACTGATTGTAAGACGAAAGGGGATATCCCATGGCTCAGAGGAGCGCCTTCGCCGTTTTTATCATAGCCTTGAGTGTGTGCCTCCTTCAACCCGCTTCATCAAGCGCCGGAGTCAGCGAGGAAGCCAAAGTCCAGGCATCGACCGCCGTTCTGAAAGAGATTATGGAGATCCCGGAAAGTGAAATCCCGCCCAGTCTTTTGCGCAGCGCGCACGGAATCGCGATTTTTCCCGATCTGCTCAAGGCCGGATTTATTCTGGGCGGCCGCTATGGAGTCGGGGTACTGCTGCAACGTTATGAGGACGGGACTTGGAGCAATCCGGTCTTTTTCCGCCTCATCGGAGGCAGCATCGGGTGGCAGATCGGCGCTGAGTCCACCGATGTGATACTTGTGCTTAAGAGCTTTCGCAGCCTGGATGCGATAACCGGCGGCAAATTCACTCTCGGGGCTGACGCTTCGGTAGCGGCCGGTCCCGTCGGCAGGCAAGCCGAAGCGGCAACCGACGTATTGCTCAGGGCGGAGATTCTCTCCTACTCGAGAACCCGGGGCCTTTTCGTGGGCCTTTCGCTCGAAGGGGCCGCGATTCAGGTGGACTACGACTCGACCGCGTCCTTCTACAACACGCCGGGGTTGTTGCCGGTGGACATTTTGAAAAACCGCAATATAACGGCCCCTGCGGTTGCGGCGGAACTTAGACGGGTGCTGGACTGGTGCTCCAGACAGTGAGACGAAGTCCGGCAGTGGTATCAGGGACCGCCGAAGCCCGAGAGCAGACCAGCTTGAGGGTTCACACAACCGAAACCCTGTTTCGGCCGTCTCTTTTAGCGTGGTACATCGCTTCGTCCACCCGGACGAAAGTTCTCTCGGCGTCGGTGTCTGTCGGCTGCACCTGGGTTATTCCAAGGCTAATCGTGAGACGAATTACCTGGTCCTGGTAATAGAACCGGGTATTGTCGATGCGGGTCCTGATTTTTTCAGCGATCTTGCGGGTATCCTCAGCGAAGCTTCCGGGGAAAATCACCACCAGTTCCTCCCCTCCGTAGCGGGCCAGGAAATCGGACTTTCGCACACAACTCCCCACCAGTTTCGCCAATTCCTGCAGGCATTTATCCCCTGCCCGGTGCCCAAACCGATCGTTGACTTCCTTGAAGTGGTCCACGTCGATCAGGATAAGGCTGAAAGATTGTCCGGTACGGTGATAGTTCCTTATGCTTTCAGCTATTTTCAAATCATACGAGCGGCGGTTGTTTATCTGCAGCAACGGGTCAAGCAACACTTCTTTTTCGAGCTCGTTTGCCCGCCGGGTCACCTGATTTATCTCCTCATTGTAATTGCGTACGCTCATTTGAAGCTCCGCAATCGTCGAATCTGCCTCCTTGAGCCGTATTTCATCCTCCTGGCGCTTTTCTTGAATGGCTTTCCCGATGATCGAGAGTCGCGAAGAAATAATGTTGCGGGCATCCTCAAGCGCCTTGGCGAAAACGAAGGCCTGGTCCATCTCCCGGCTCTGAGACATGAGGTTGTCGCAGAATTGACCATTCAACATGAATGTTTCACGGTTTTGACTCTGGTAGGAAAAGAGCTGTTCTTCCATCGTCGAGAGGTTTTCGCTCAGTTCCGTCAGAAACTCATTTACGAAGACGATTTCTTCAGCAGCCTTGCTGAGGATGGATCTGACCGCGTTGGCGATCTCAGCGCTTTGCATTGCCAGGGATTCCATCGTATGGCAGGCATCGAGGCGCTGCCTCAATTCGGATGCGCGCCGACAGGATTATCTTGAAAGTATCCATGATCTGCCGGAAAGTCTGCGGGAAATCGGGTTGCCGCACCGGCTGCGAAGTTTTGAGCGATACGCGCGCGATCTTGTTTGAGAGGCCGTGGGTCTGCTCACATTCGATAATTTCGGGCTGGTCGTTGAGCAGTGAGCAAATTTTTTCTCTGACAGATAGAGCATCGCATAGAGAATCCACCGTCAGCGCCCGCTTTTCCGACGAGAATGTCATGAGGGTCTCAATAACAGCTTCCGACAGAAGTTGAAGCGATTTCATGCTTCCTCCAACCCATAGCTTTTTCACGGAAAAAGGAGATATAATTCCAGGCTATAAAGAAGGGTAAACCAAAAGGCCGGTCAGAGTCCCATCAGAGATGTGAGGGACCAACTCAGGCCACCACCCAAAGCGCAATGCCTCCCGCGAGTTGGATAAGCTTGCCCGTTACGCGTCCCATGTCGAACTCCTCCACGCCGGACAGCCCTTTTCTTCCCACCACCACCGTACCGTATCCTTCCCTGAGGGCCTCTTGAAAAATCGCCCCGGCGCGGCTCGTCACACCGGAAATAACTTTGGTCGAGATTTTCTCCCGCCCGATCGCCGATGAGACAAGGATTCGGATAGCCTCATCAAACGCCGGCCCGATCTGGTTTTCCGCCTCCTCGATAAGCCGCTGCCGGTATTCTTCCGGAAATATCTTTTCTTTGCCGGTCCATGCGACTGTAATTCCACGGACCACATGAACGAGCCTGACGCTATTGTTGGGGGCGTTGATCATCTTCGATACATGATCCACTGCCCTCAGGGCCGATTCGGAGGAGTCCATCGCTATAATCACGCCCCCGCTCCCGGCGTTATTTCCAACCAGCCACAGGTTAACCGTGCCGAGCTTTGCCGCCATTTTGGCCGCAACGCTTCCGAGCACCTGCGGGCCTGCGCCCCCAAACCCGCTCCGGCCCACCAGTATTGCGTCATATCCGCGCTGGGCTTCCAGCAACAGGTCTCTTGCAATACCTTCTTTTACTTTCCGTATGCTGATCATAATGGAATACTCGGGTATGCCTATCGCCGTGAGCTGGCGCCGAATATCGCGCATGAGATCGCGGACCTGCGTTTCCCGCTCGGCCTCCCATTTCCTGAGATGGTCCGTATTTGGCGAGTTGAACGGCTCTTTTTCCCAGTCCCCGAACGATTCCGGAGCTTTTGGCATTACATGGAAAAGAACAAGCTCCGTATGCTGCGCGGAAATTATGCCGCTCAGGTAATCGACAAGCCCCTGCGTGTGTTCCGAGCCATCGACGGCGATAAGCACCTTACGGCATCCGCGTTCCATCTTTCTCCCTTCGACGGGCGACGCCACGGAGCAAGTGAGCGACATCATTCGCTTTCAATCGGAAAGGTGAGCTTGGCCCCGTACCACCCAATTACTAAAACCATAGGGCAAAGGGAAAAGATGAGCAATAAATAAATGAAGCTTACGCCCCTTAAGGCCGTCAGAATATCGGGGGTCGTCAGCCGCCAGAAGAGGGCGGCAAGAGACACGACCAGCATGAGCGTGGAAAGGGCAGCCTTCACATTGATCGGCCGCATTGGTCTTGCCAGGTAATTGACCGACCAGGATGTAATGCCGGTCAGCATTACGACAGGCAGGAAGATTACTCCGCCGGCGAGGCAATGGAAGGCGGTCGTATCGTATGAAGGGTCGGCTGATATGAGATAAAGGGCAGTAAAGAATACCGCCGAGAGCATAAACGCGATGGGGAAATGCACCGTCATCGGGTGCGGGTGCCTGCGAAGAAATGGCAATTTCTTGAACAGCGGTTCGAGAAATGACTTTCCCTCAATTTCGGACTTCCGCCTGATAACCCCGACCCGAGGATATCTCTGGAGGACTTCCGGCCCGTGAGGGGCCGCGCTCAAATCGGTAGTGAGGTCCTTTCCCGAAGGATGGCGCTTCATGTGTGTGCCTGTTTTCCAGAGCTTACTCTGGCTAACGTCGTAGATTTTACCCTCATAGGCGATGTAAACGGGCCTTCCTTCCTTGCCGTCTTTTTGAGCAAGTTCCTCCAGGTTGAGTTCCATATCAGGCATTTCAGAATCCCCCTTGGCTCAGATTGAGTATTGCTCGTGCGATTCCAAAAAAGATAAGAATCGGACCGCTTAATACAATTATTACCGGACCAAAGATTCCGGGGCAATACTGCGGGACAGGGGGGTTGTGATATTTTGCGATACCTGTGATACAGCCGATTCCCTGGATTGCATTTGATGCGCCGATTCTTATCGTAATACCGACGCCAGTATGGCGAATGGCGAAACTCCACGTAATTTCTTCGTATATTCGCGCTGTTCCGGCGATGGGAGGGCGGTTTCTTTGAAGGTGGCCGGCGTTTTTATGCTGTTAACGGTGTTTTTCCTGTTTTCTTCCCTTTCCCATGGAGAGGTATTCAAGGACGCCACGGAGGCTCGGCTCTCGAACGGCCTCAAAGTCATTATGGTCGAAAACCACAAATCTCCGATAGTATCGTTCCAGGTCTGGTACCGGGCGGGGGCGCGGAACGAGAAAACCGGCAAAACCGGGCTCGCGCACATGCTCGAGCACATGATGTTCAAAGGTACCGGCAAGGTAAGCGGTGAGGAGTTTGTCAGGACGATCTATGAATTGGGAGGGGAGCAAAACGCCTCCACGTCGCACGACTTTGCGGGGTATTTCGAAACGCTTGGCTCGGACCGGATCGGGGTGCCCATCGATTTTGAATCTGACCGCATGTGCAATCTGGTCCTGAGAGAAAGTGATTTCCGCACGGAGAGGATGGTCGTTCTCGAATAACGGCGGATGCGCGTCGATGACAATCCACAGTATTTTCTGCTTGAGCAGTTGGAGGCCGCTGCGTTCCAGTCTCAGCCGTATCACTGGCCTATCATTGGATGGGCGGATGATATCGAGAGGCTGACGATCGAGGACGTCAAGGCTTTCTATTCAACCTACTACAATCCGGCCAACGCTTTCGTCGTCGTAACCGGCGACTTCAAAAAGGAAGCTCTCCTACCCGAGATGGAGAAGGCGTTCGGGAAAATCCCGGCCGGAAAGCCGGCACAGCAGTTTTTCATCCAGGATCCTTCGCAACCCGGACAAAGACGTGTGGTCGTCGAGCGTCCAGCCCAAGTCGGGTCCCTCGTGGTTGCCTGGCACGTTCCCAATCTGCGAAGCCAGGACAGTTATGTGCTCGAGGTCATAAAGGCGATTCTTGCCGAGGGGAAGAGTTCCAGGCTCTATGACCACCTGGTGCGCGGCAAAGCGCTCGTGCTCGAATCATCCGTGGACTACAGCCTGACTACCCTGGACCCGGCCCTTTTTTGCATTATCGTCTCCGTTCTTCCAGGCAAGGATTTCGGCGAAATAGAAAAGGCGATCTATGATGAAGTGGAGCATCTAAAGACAACTCCCGTAGGCGCGCGGGAGCTTGAAAAGGCGAAAAACCAGCTCGAGGCCGGCTTTGTCTTCGACCAGGAATCCATCTTCTCCCTGGGCCAGAATCTGGCCGAGTACGAAATAGCCCTTGACTGGGCCTCTATCGGCGCATACGTCCCCTCCGTCCGGAGCGTTACGCCGCAGGAAATTCAACGCGTTGCCTCCAAATACTTCACGGTCCAAAACAGCAATATCGGGATTCTAACCCCTACGGGGCCGCCCGTTGAGCTGCCCTCTCAGGCCGCCCCTCAGGCTGCAGGCGGCGGTAGGAAAGAACGGAGCATCAGGCTTCGCGCTTCTGATGTTGGAAATGAAATTATCCCGTAGAGTGTGAGCGGTTTTTATGAATCGAAAGAAAACCTGCATGGTGTTTTTTGCGGTCCTGATCGGGTCTCTGCTGACCGGCGCCTGCTGCCTGGCAATGCCGAAGGCCGAAAGGATCGAATTGCCTAACCACCTGAAGCTGCTCGTATTTGAAGAGCATTCGATTCCGGCTGTTACGCTGGAATTGCTGGTGTCCGCCGGTTCGTGGCGAGATCCGCAGGATATGAAAGGCCTGGCCAACCTGACCGCCAAGTCTATTCTGCTCGGGACCCGGTTTCATACATTCGATGAGTTAAATAACAGGCTCGATTTCATCGGGGCAAATCTAGATGCCGAATGCTCCAGAGACCACGCCCTGGTCAGCATGCAGGTGCTCAAAAAGGACCTTGATGACGGGTTCGGGCTTTTTGCAGAGATAGTCGTCCATCCCTCCTTTCCCGTCGCCGATGTGGACGGACAAAAAGATGACATCATCGGAGCTCTGCGGGCGAAAGAGGACGATCCGCTGGAGGTGGCCGACCGGGCCTTCGACAAGGCGCTTTTCCTGAACAGCCCTTATGCCAGCCCGGTGGAAGGTACGGAGAAATCGGTTGCCGCAATTGACACGAAAGAACTTTCGAAATTTTACGCCTCTTTTTACCGGCCAAACAACTCGGTCCTGGTGGTCGGGGGTGACATAACCCCACAGGAAGTGGAAACCCTGATGGTTCCCAAATTGCTTGCGTGGGAAGCCGCCGAGATCCCTGAACCGCCTTTCCAAAAGGAATTCGCCGAAGGACCCGTAAACGTCGCCATTGACAAACCCGTGTCGCAGGCCACGATCATAATGGGTTGCCCGGCCATGCAGAGAGCCAGCGAAGACTATTACCCCTTCCAGGTGATGAATCAGATTCTGGGATCAGGCGATCTGTCGAGCCGGCTCATGGCTGAAATACGGATCAAAAATGGACTTGCCTATGCGGTTGAAGGCCTTCTGGCCGCCCGCAAACATGCGGGTTCCTTCCGCGTTATTATCCAGACCAAGGATGGGTCTGCCAAAGAGTCGATAGCGCTCGCCAGAAAGGAATTGGAGCGGCTCCGGCGCGAGCCGGTTTCAGAGGAGGAACTCCAGGGTGCAAAGAAGTTTTTGATCGGCAATTTCGCGCTTAGATACAGCAGCGTCCAGCAGGATTACGCAAAGTTCCTGGGGCAGATCGAGTTCTACGGACTAGGGTCCGATTATCCCGACCGGTACGCCTCGCTGATAAATGCGGTGACGGCGGACGATATTCTCAGGGTGGCGAACAAATATCTTAAACCCGAGAATGTATTAGTTATTGTCGCAGATCTGAAGAAGGCGCAAATAAAGTGAAAATGGATCACAAACTATTGTAATTTCAAGCCGCAGTATTATTATCCGCGATAGAGTTCCGCCGCAGGCCACATTAGCGGAGCTCTTCAGGTTGTTTTTCCACTATTCTTCAGGCTATTTCCATTCATAATAGTATTGAAGGGCTCTGGCAGATGTCTGATTTGTGTCGCCGGGACTTTCTCAAACTCTTTGGAGCAGCCGGTGCGGGAGCGGTGCTGAGCAGTTGCGGCGAACCGGCCACGCGACATCTGCTTCCTTACATCTCTCCGCCGGAAGACGTCATTCCCGGAAAGGCCGTGTACTACGCCACCACCTGCCGCGAGTGTCCTGCGGGTTGCGGTATGCTCGCAAAGAATCGTGAGGGGCGCATCGTAAAGGTGGAAGGCAATCCGGCGCACCCGGTCAGCGGAGGCAAACTCTGCATGCGGGGGCAGGCTTCGCTGCACGGCCTCTACAACCCTGACCGTTTCCCGGGTCCGATGCTGCGAAATGCGGCCGGCGGCTTCGATCCTGTCACTTGGGAGCGGGGCGAGGCTATTCTGGTCTCAAAGTTGTCTGATGCGGTCCGCAAGGGTGACAGTGGCCGCATCGTCGTCATGACCGACCTGACCACCGGATCTTTACACGATCTGACAGGATTGTGGCTAAACGAAATGGGCCGGCAAAACGGCCATATAATGTATGAACCGTGGTCCTACGAGCCGCTTAGAAAAGCCAACCAGGTAGTTTTTGGCCGTGACGGCATTCCGACTTACCGGCTCGACGAACTCGATTTTCTCATATCTTTCAACGCCGGCTTTCTTGAAACCTGGATATCGAATCTCGAATTTGCCCGCCAGTACGCTTCTTTTCATCCAATAAGGGGTGAGAGGAAAAATACCTTCGTCTTCGTCGGCCCACGGCTTTCGATGACGGCAAACAATGCGGACCTGTGGATTGCGACGCGCCCCGGAACGGAGTACGCGGTCGGACTGGGGATTCTTCGGGCAATACTTGACAACGATCTTGCGCCCGAGATGCCCGCTGAGCGCAGGGCGGCGCTTGCATCGATGGTTGCTGACTGGCCCGTTCACAAGGCAGCGGCAATAGCAGGGTGCGATCCCTGCCTGATTGAAGCCGTTGGGAAAAGGTTTGCCGGGGCGGCTCGCCCTCTCGCGATCGCCGAAGGCCTTTCACAGTGCCTGCCCAACGCAACCGAAACGGCGGTTGCCGCAAATCTGCTCTGCACCGTCAAACCGGCGACCCTCCAGGCAATCGACTTCAACCGGGAATCCTCCTATTCCTTGAGCGCGCGGGCCGATGAGGTCAAAACCCTGGCCGACCGTATGCGCTCCGGAGAGGTGGACGTTTTCATCTTCCGAGGAGTGAATCCCGTCTTCTCGCTGCCCAAATCCCGGGATTTCGCCGCAGCGATGAAGGCCGTGCCTTTCGTTGTGGGGCTTTCTCCGGCCGTTGACGAGACGGGCGCCCTTGCCCACCTGGTTTTGCCCACCAACTACTCCTTTGAGTCCTGGGGCGACTACTCACCGAGAAAGGGAGTAACCGGGTTCATGCAGCCGGTGATGGGACCGGTTTTCAATACGAAGCACATGGGAGACATCCTTATCTCCACGGGCAAGAAGGTAAAGGGGGAGGACGGCTTCCCCTTCAAGGATTATTACGAGGCGCTCCAGGGCTATTGGACGCGAATTTCGGCTGAGGCTGGCGCTGAATCATTCGACGCCTTCTGGCAGAACACGATCATGCAGGGCGGATACTGGCCGCAGCCGCCCGAAGCAGCCCCGGCGCTTTCCCTGCCCGTACCTGCGTTCAGTTTTTCCGAACCGGAGCAAAAGCCGGGGGCAGGTATTCCTCTGGTCATCTACCCAACCGTACAGTTCTTTGACGGCAGGATGGCCAACCACATGTGGATCCAGGAGATTCCCGACCCGATGACCCAGGTGACCTGGGGGGGATGGCTGGAGATTCACCCGGAGACCGCCGCCAAATTGAACCTGGAGGCGGGAGACGTGCTCCGGGTGAAAACGGATTACGGGACCATCGAAGTTCCGGCCCTTCCAATCTACACGGTGCCGGAGGGCGTTGCCGCAATTCCGGTGGGGCAGGGACATTCGAATTTCGGAAGGTTTGCAAACGGGCTTCCGGCAAATCCTTTCGAGCTTCTTGCCCCGGATCTCGACCCGGTTTGCGGCGCTATCCTGCGTCTCGGGCTAAATCTGGAAATCGAGAAAACAGGCAGGACTTTCGATATTGCAAATACCGACGGGAGCTTCTTCCAGCATGGCCGCGACATCGTGATGGCAATGACCCTGGAAGAACGCAACAGAATGGCGGCGGCAGGCGAAATGCCCCATCTTCATTACCCCTTGCCGGAGGGCTACCGGAAGTCGAAAGATTTCTATCCTCCTCACGAACATAAGGACTATCGCTGGGCGATGGTCGTGGACCTCGACCGCTGCATCGGCTGCGGCGCCTGCGTGGTCGGATGCTACGCCGAAAATAACGTCGCCGTCGTCAAGCGCGAGCAGGTCATTATGGGACGCGAGATGTCCTGGATTCGGGTCCAGAGATACTTCGACGATGACGGAAAAGCGGCCAAGTGGCTTGTCATGCTTTGCCAGCACTGCGACAACGCGCCGTGCGAGTATGTGTGTCCGATTTTCGCTCCGCAGCATAGCGTGGAAGGACTCAATAACCAGATTTACAATCGCTGCATCGGAACGCGTTTCTGTTCTCAAAATGACCCCTACAAGGTGCGGCGCTTCAACTGGTTTACCTTCACCCGTCCCGAACCGCTTAAGTGGCAGCTTAATCCCGATGTTACGGTGAGACAGAAAGGCGTAATGGAGAAATGCTCCTTCTGTGTTCAGAGAATCATAGAGGCTAAACTCGATGCACGCGCTAAAGGCCGTGAAAAAGTGCGCGATGGCGACTTTACGACAGCCTGCGCCCAGACATGCCCGACCGGGGCACTGATCTTCGGCAGCCTGCTCGACCCGGACAGCCGGGTGTCGAAGCTTATTAAGGATGTGAGGGCTTACCAGGTGCTCGCGGAGCTCAATACCAAGCCTGCCGTGATCTACCTCAAGAGGGTGACTCGGAAGATTACGGTCTGATTAAAGTTTTAAAGGAACCTGCACGATGGGGGCGACAGTTTCGCATGGGGTGAACGAGGCGGCAGGGCCGCAGAATCTGACCTCTTACGGCGCGGTAGACGATCAGATACTGGGGGCTATGTGGACTCCCGGCGGCTTTTACTGGCTTTGCTTATCGATTGCCGGGCTGGGCGTTCTGGTCGGCGCTTTTTCCTGGGGATACCAGATCGCAACCGGACTGGGGGTGGCAAACATCACCCACCCTGTGATGTGGGGATCCTACCTTACGAACTTTGTATTTTGGGTCGGTATCGCCCATTCCGGCACCCTCATTTCGGCCATCTTGTTTCTTTTTCGCGCATCCTGGAGGACGACCATTTCCAGGAGTTCCGAAGCGATGACCGTTTTCGCGGTAATGATAGCCGGGCTGTTTCCGTTCATTCACCTGGGGCGCGTATGGTTAGTGTACTGGATAATTCCGTACCCGAACCAGCGCAACCTGTGGCCCAATTTCCAGTCACCCCTGGTATTCGACGTAATTGCAGTCTCGACATATCTAACCGTCAGTTTTCTATTCTGGTACACGGGCATGATCCCGGACCTGGCGACCATCAGGGACCGGACCACCGGATTTAAAAACAGGATATATGGCTTTTTCTCGTTTGGCTGGAGGGGTTCCAGCAAGTCATGGAGAAATTACGGGACCGCTTACCTGCTGTTCGCGGCCCTTGCCACCCCGCTGGTCATTTCCGTGCACAGCGTGGTTTCCTGGGATTTTGCCCTGGGCATCGTTCCGGGATGGCACAGCACGATTTTCGCCCCCTATTTCGTTGCCGGCGCGATTCACTCCGGGCTTGCAATGGTGCTCGTGCTTCTCATCCCCATGCGCAAAATTTTCGGGTTCGAAAACCTTATCACGATCGAAGTGCTCGAAAATATCGGCAAGACGATAATCTTTACGGGCCTCATCGTCGGCTATTCCTACATAGTCGAACATTTCATCGCCTGGTACAGCGGCGGCAGGGCCGAAAATGACCAGTACATGTGGCGGATGACCGGCTATTATTCCTGGTGCTTCTGGCTGATGATCGTGTGCAACGCCGTCGTTCCGATAGCTCTCTTTTTCAAGAAAATCAGGACCGGCATCCCGGCCCTGTTCTCCGTAGGCGTTCTGGTGCTGATAGGAATGTGGTTCGAGCGGCTGGTGATTATCGCGGGGTCGGAAGCCCATGAACATGACCCCTACTCATGGGGTGTCTATAAGTACCCGTCCATAGTTGAATGGGGCATCCTGGTTGGCTCTTTCAGCCTCTTCTTCTTCCTTTTCCTCCTTTTCGCCAAGTTTTTGCCCACGATTGCGATAACGGAGGTAAAGGAGGCGATACCCGTTCCGGTCAGGAAAAGGTAGGAGCGGGCCTTGCCCGCGATGAGGAATACTCGATGGCTAAAAAGCTGGCGGTAGTCGGGATCTTCGCATACTTAAACGAGCTGCTTTCCGCAGTGGAGGGCCTCAGGAAGCAGCAGGTCCCTATTGAGGCGGTTTATTCCCCGATGCGCACTGAAGAAATCCGGGAAGCGCTGGGCGAGCCGCCTCTGGGGCCAGGGCGTTTCTTCACCCTGACCGGAGCAATTCTTGGAATCCTGACCGGGATTTTTCTTACCTGGTACACAGCCATACAGTGGCGGTTCATAGTGGGCGGCAAGCCTCCGGTCCCGGTACTGCCAACGGTTATACCGGCGTTTGAGTTCCTCATTCTGATAGCTGTGCTTTTCACGCTGGGAGGTTTGCTTTTCCTGAACAGGATGCCGAAAATGCGCCTCCCCGCGCATTACGACAAGCGCTTCAGCCAGGACCGTTTCGGGATTTTGGTTTATTGCACGGAGGCCAACCGGGAGCCGGTCTCGAGTCTTCTCAGGGACCTGGGGGCCGAGGAGGTCCGTCAGATTGAAGAATGAGATTTACCAGGAAATCGACTTTGCAAAAATGTCGTTCAACTGGGGAACGTTCAAAGTCCTGAGCCTGGCCCTTTTTCTGGTCGGCGCGGCGGCTTTTTTCTACCAGCTCTTTGCGGGTGACGCTCAAAGGGCCTGGTCCGCCTATCTGACCAACTATGTCTATTGGACGGGTCTCGGGTTCGGTGCTTTCCTCCTGTCTCCTGTCCTCGTTTTGACCAATGCGACCTGGGGAAGGCCCGTAAAGCGCCTCTCGGAATCCGTCGTCTTCTTTCTCCCCCTTTCTTTCATCCTGCTCTTGCCTCTTTTCCTCGGAAGGGCGAATGCCTTCTGGTGGGTGCTCCATCCGGAAGCACAGAAAGCGCCCTGGCTGAATACGCCCTTTTTTTTCGCGCGCGAGGGCATCGGGCTGCTCGCCCTGGCTTTTGCAGCGGCTATGGTCGCCTACAATTCCGTAAAGAGCGACATGGAATATATGAGGAAAAGCAGCGGGGAGCAAGGAGCGGGAAGCGCAAGAACCATCTCCTCCAGGGACCGTGGCGCGGCAGACCGCCAACGCGCCCAGCACACACTTTCTACCGTATACATTATCCTCTATGCGTTCATTATGACGCTGGTGGCATTCGACATGATGATGTCGCTTAGCCGGGAGTGGTTCAGTACGCTTTTCGGGGCTTATTACTTCGTAATTTCCTTTTACGCGGGGCTCGCGTTCCTGGCGATTCTGTCCACTTTTGGCGTCAGGAAAATGGCCATGGGCAACGCCATCGAGGAAAAGCAGTTTCACGATATCGGCAAGCTCCTTTTCGCCTTCTGCGTGGTTGGGTTGGATTTTTTCTATGTTCAGTTCCTGGTAATCTGGTACGGCAATCTGCCCGATGAGACCCGATACGTGATCTGGCGCGTTATCTACGATCCATGGGCAGCGCTGGCGTGGACGGTGCTCATCGTGCTTTTCGT
Organism: Syntrophobacteraceae bacterium; assembly: GCA_049512295.1. Taxonomy (GTDB): domain Bacteria; phylum Desulfobacterota; class Syntrophobacteria; order Syntrophobacterales; family Syntrophobacteraceae; genus SbD1. The sequence goes on along the minus strand of JBEKXG010000030.1, from coordinate 5,280 downwards.
GGTCCCTTTCCTGGTCTTGCTGTTCAGAAGAATAAAGTTGAAACCGGTCCTTTTGACCCTGGTCTCCATTTGGATTCTGATCGGAATCTGGCTGGAAAAATTTCTGCTGGTGACCCCTTCGCTGGTGAAGAGCAAGTCGCTGCCGCTGGGAATATTTGAAGTACTGATCACTATCGGATGGCTCGGGCTTTTTGCCTTCTGTGTGTGTACTTTCCTGCAGAAATATCCGGTCCTGGCGGTTTCGGACCCGAAACTGGCTGCGGCGCTCGAGCCGGAAGAGCAGGAGGTACACCTGGCATAAGAACGAGGTTGCGGGTTACGGGTTATGGGTCACGAGTATTTAAGAGACCTGCAACCCACAACCGGCAACCCGCGACCCCGAAGGCTAAAACGGCTGAAGGCGCAAGGCGATGAGAAAAGAAGCGACATGGTGGACAGGGTGGTTTTTAGCGGCCGTTCTTCTGCTGCTCGCCCTGCTCTACTTATACTACCTCTTCCCGGAACAGGACATCGGACCGGTTCAGCCGATCTATTTCAGCCACCGGGTGCACGCCGGCGTAAAACAGATCAACTGCCGCTTCTGCCATCCTTATGTAGAGCGCTCGGAGCATGCGGGCTTGCCGGAAGTCGATAAGTGTTTCTTTTGCCATAAATACATAATTCCGATGCACCCACAGATTCAGAAAGAGAAGGAACATCTGGACAAAAAGGTCCCGGTCCCATGGGTTCGCGTCTACTTTGTCCCCGATTTTGTAAAGTTCAGGCATCGACCTCACATAATGGCGCAAATCGACTGCCTGAGGTGCCACGGTGATGTTCCGGCGATGGACCGGCTGCGCAAGGTGGATTTCCAGATGAATTTCTGCATTACATGCCACCAGGAGAAAAAGGCGCAGCTCGACTGCTATCTGGGTTGTCATCATTAAAGCGGTTTAGACCTGGCGAGGTATAAGCAGGTGCAGCTTCTAAAGGTTGAAGAATACGGGACTGCAAAGCTTCTTTTCCTGAGTTCGGCCCTCTGGTTTGCCCTCGGCACCCTGGAGGGCATTACGGCCGCTACACAGATGGTGATTCCCGACCTCTATGGGGGCATTGCCGGGCTGGTTTTCAGCAGGGTTCGCCCGATGCACACCACCACCATGATCTTCGGTTTCGCTGGATCGGCTCTCATCGGGAGCGCTCACTACATACTGCCGGCGGTGCTGCGGACATCGCTGTGGAGCGAGAGGCTGGGGAAGGTTTCCCTGTGGATCTGGAACCTTGCCATTCTTACGGGTATCGTGGCGCTCGACCTCGGGTATTCACAGGGCAGAGAGTACGCCGAATGGATTTGGCCGGCCAACATAGGGATTCTGACGGCCATGGGGCTCATGTTCATAAACCTGCTCCAGACCGCCGCCCACCGGCAGGAAAAGATAATGTACGTCTCGACCTGGTATATATTTGCAGCCCTCGTATATACCTGGTTCATCTACTTTTTCGGACACGCCGTCTTCAACCCGAAAGGCGCCATAACCGGGTTGCCGGACGCCATCCTGGCATGGTTTTACGGGCACGGCATCGTGGGGCTGTTCTTAACCCCCTTCTCTCTTGCCATAGCCTACTACATCGTCCCGAGGGTGGCCCGCAGTCCCATCTACAGCCACACGCTCTCGCTTGTCGGCTTCTGGACCATTCTGGTCATATACACTCACATTGGCACGCATCACATCCTTCAGGCTCCCGTGCCGGTCTGGCTGAAGACCATGGCCGTATCCGGAAGCATCGCGATGATCATCCCGGTCTTTACCGTACTGGTGAACCTGTGGCTCACGATGCGAGGCAGGATCGGGCTTTTCCACGCGGATATCGGCGGTAGATTCGTCATGGCGGGCCTGGTCTGGTATATCCTCACCTGCACCCAGGGATCGATTCAGGCGCTGCCGGTCGTGCAGAAAGTAACTCACTTGAACAACTGGGTTATCGCACATTCGCACATAGGGGTTTTCGGCTTCTCGGGGATGATTGCACTGGGGGGGCTGTATTACCTGCTCCCCAAGGTTAGCGGAAAACCGCTCTATAGCAATCGTCTCGCAGACGTCCAATACTGGCTGCTCGTTCTCGGCATGGCCGGGTTCTTCATGGTGCTCACAGCCGGGGGTCTCGTTCAGGGGAACAGTTGGTTGAACGGCGAAACCGTCTATCGCACTCTGCCCATGATCCATATCTATTTCTTGTTGCGTGCGGCTGTGGGGGTGCTCATCGTCGGTGCGGCGTTCATCGGCCTCTATAACGTAGTCAGGACCATCCGGGGCGAGCAGGCCCGGGACGAGCGCATATCAGCGGAAGAGCTTCAGGGAGAACTGCAATGAGGATGACACCGGCCGTACTGGTTCTCGGGGGGCTGCTCGTTTTCGCCCCGGTGCTCTTCATGCATGTCATCCTGCCTTGGATGACGATAAGCGAACAGGGGTCGGACATCTTCAGACCACGCACCGAACTCGAGGAAGAAGGGCGTTCAATTTATGTGAACAACGGCTGCACCTATTGCCATACGCAGTTCATTCGCAACTTCGACTGGGATATCGGCTCCGAAAGGGTAGCGCAATCCGGAGACTACGTTGCAGACTCGCCCCACCTTGTGGGGACCGAGCGCACCGGTCCGGACCTTTCTCAGGAAGGAGGCGAGCATCCCGATGACTGGCACCTGGCCCATTTCGCCAACCCGAGGTTCACCCGGCCGGAATCGGTTATGCCTTCCTGGGAGTTTCTAGGTCCGGAGAAAATAAAGGCCCTCATAGCCTACAAGCAAAGCCTCGGGTTTAAACTGGCCGACGAAAGAATGGCCCGGCAGACTTACTGGAAAGCCGAATCGACAGCGGCATTCGAGTCGGGTCCCGAAAAGAACGTCGAATGGCTCCATTCCCATGTTCCGGAAGGCTGGAGAAAGCTGCCCAACCCCTATGCGACCTCTGCGCCCGGCCTCGGGCGGGGACACCGGATTTACCAGAGCTTTTGCATCGGCTGCCATGGTCCGGTGGGAGACGGCATGGGTCCGGCCCAGCCTTATCTTTACCCTCCGCCCCTCAATTTCACGATACTGAGGGACAGGGGGATCTCCGGGGGAATACTCTATTACCAGATCATGAACGGGATCACGGGTACGGCGATGCCCTACTTCAAAAAGGACCTCCAGTCCGAGAAGATTTGGGACGCGGGCAACTATGTGGCCGTGACGTTTATCGGACAGAGCGACGCCCACGCTGAGCCGAGGGGGATCGACGCGTCCTACGAACCGGTGGAGAAGGCATCCCGCTGAAAGCCCAACGCGCATGGCAGACGCGCATGGCGGGATGCCTTCCCGCTACGCGGCCTCATGCGCGTCTGTCAGCGCGTGGCGCACAGCGGGGATGCCAGAGCCGCGCCGCTCGCGCGGCGAGCCGCGAAGCGTGATCGGCACGCCTCTGGCCTGCAGGTGCAGTCGGCCTTTAAACGCCGGCTTGCCTCCAGTCGTCGAGTAAGAAGCTGGCACGCCGCAGGCGTGCCGGCGCCCACAGGCCCGGCCACTTAAAAAAGTGAAGCGTCGGAATGGCTCCTCACCCGATTGGGTGCCGTTGGCAGGGAAAAATAACTGGTACATGGGGGCTCTTTGTGCTGAGTAACATAACTCACATATATCGAACCGAGCCATTAACTGGTATTATTTCGTCGGCTAGTGGCGTCCTTTTAAAAAATATTGTCACATAGAGTCCGTCATACGAGGAAAAATGATCTATTACGCCGGATGGCTTTTCCTTGTCGTAATCAGTCTGGGCGCGAGCCTCGCGGCATTCATCTGGGCGCTTCGGGCCGGGCAGTTTTCGGACCAGGAGCGCGCGAGGTACCTGCCGCTTGGAAAAGACCTCCTGGCGCAGCCGATTATAGCCGTCAGCCGCGCCAAAAGCAGAGCGCACACGCTCGCCCTGTGCCTGATAGCAGCGACAGGCTTTATAGCCTTCGCGGCCGCATTGACGCTGGGCCTCTATCACCGTTGAACGGATACGAACATGCGATTCTTTGTCTGGGTCGATTTCCAGTATGTCATGATCGCACTCTTTTTAGGCGCGGTATCTCTTATTATGGTCTATCTCGCCTGGGCGAGTTACCCGAGAAGACGCGCAGCGAGAACGGGGCAGGAACTCGAACAGAGAAACGGCCTCGAGCCCCGGAGCGGACACGATACGGAAAAAAACCCGGCATTCCCTTTTCTCATCTGCACCTACCTGCTTATAGCCGCGTGGGCTTTCTCCTATTTGATTTTTGTCTGGGCCGGAGGCAGCAGGTTTTAGACCGGAGTGACCCGATATGCGCACGGAAGAAGAATTGAGCGGGGTTAAGACCTGGGCCGTCATCGGCGCTATCGCAGCGGGATTTCTCGCATGGGGTTTGCTGATCTATTTTGTCATTGGAGACAAAGGGCCCCCGGGCTGGGATTTCAGCGTTATCCCCGACACCCCGGGCGAATCGGCCTATTCCTCCTATAATCCGGACAATCCGCACGGCCTCGCTCCCGGGACGGAACCCCTTGCGGTGGACCCTCAGCACGTTATGGGGCCGGTATCTGAAACGCAGAAGATGGAGGCGCCGAAATGAAAACAGGCCGAAGATGCAGACGCGGAGAAGAGCTAACGCGTAGAGGGGGTGACGGTTTTGTCCCCGCGTCCCCGCGTCCCCCTGTCCCCGAGTCTGTTTTCAAAGGGGTGCGTCACGCTGCATTGCTCGCGCTGCTCGCTCTTGCGTCCCTGACCCTGTTCGGCTGCTACTATGCCGAGATGCGTGACGACGAGGCCGTACAGGCCTACAACCAGGAATTCCCGCAAATGCCGAAAAAGACCATCCCTGTTGACGGAGGCATCTGGGTGGAGCGGGAATCGAACCCCATGGAACTCATAAACCCGCTCGCCGGCAACTCCGGGATGGTTGCCCGGGGGTCGGAAAGGTATCGGTTCTACTGTGTGCAGTGTCACGGCCCTGCGTTGGACGGCAACGGCACGGTCGGACAAAGTTTCGCCCCCCTTCCCGCAAACCTGAAAAGTTCCGAGGTGCTGGACCAGAGCGACGGTGAAATCTTCTATAAAATCCGCTTCGGGTTCAACAGGCATCCCCCCCTCTATTCCACCTTGACAGACGATGAAACCTGGGCCGTTGTGCTCTACATGAGGAGCATCAAGGGCTCGGGAACCGGGACCGCCGGCCTGGATTGACAGTCAACCTGGACTCGCCGCTCAATCCTTTGAAAATGCAAATCAAAATTTCACCAAC
>JBEKXG010000029.1:0-18172 GCA_049512295.1 Syntrophobacteraceae bacterium | reverse complement strand
GAAGCAGATCTCTGAGGGGTCCGCGTTTATGAGCTGTGCAAAGAGCGAGCGGGTCCTTTCCACCGTTTTCATCCATTCCGGATAAAGGGTAAGGCCTTCATTGCCGAACTGGAGCATCAAGGCGCTCACAGCCTTTGCCACCCTCAACGGAGGGGCCGAGATGGCGGCGTTATTGAAAAAGGAAAAATTGTTCGTAATGGGGAATTCACTTCGGTATTCGCTTGGCTCTTTCATCCTGGACTCCGGCGATTTGGAGACATTTGTCAAAACATTTGCAAAATCAGGGCACAGGCAATAAATTATGATTTACTATATGAAATCATCGAAAATTCATAAAATCATTCTGAAAGGAAATGGCAATGCAAAGAACCACAGTTTTTCAGAGGGACCGGGCAATTGTCCAGAACGAATTCGTCCGCCGGGTATACAACTGGATGGCCCTCGGATTGGCGGTGACTGCGATCACCGCACTCTTCGCCGTCAATAGCGGGCTCGTTTTTTCTCTCCTCGGAAATCCGATGATCATGCTGCTGCTCATCGTCGGCGAACTCGGGTTGGTGATCGCCCTAAGCGCCGCGATCGGCAGGTTCCAATCCTCAACGGCCCTTTTCATGTTCTTTGCCTACTCATTCCTAAACGGTCTCACACTATCGACCATCTTCCTCGTTTACACCAAAGCATCCATTGCGAACACTTTCTTCATAACCGCCGGAACTTTCGCCGTGATGAGCATTTACGGATACACGACCAAGAGCGATCTGACTTCGCTGGGCAGTTTCCTCATGATGGCCCTTTTCGGGCTGATAATTGCCTCGGTGGTTAATTTCTTCTTCCGCAGCCCTGCTTTCTATTGGCTCATTACTTATGCGGGCATAGCCATTTTTGTCGGGCTGACCGCCTACGATGCCCAGCAAATCAAGGAAATGGCCTATGCCGGATTTGCCGGCTCCGAGGAAGAACGAAAAGGAGCGATCATCGGCGCCCTGCGGCTCTATCTCGATTTCATAAACCTGTTCCTGCTTTTCCTCCGGCTATTCGGCAGGCGGAGCGGCTGACGGAAACGATGGATGCTGCAAAAGACTTTTGTTCATTTGCCGGGGATCGGCCTCAACACGGAACTCTCCCTTTGGCGGAAGGGAATTCATTCCTGGGATTTTTTCTGCGATGAATATGAACGGGGCCGGGGGCCTTTCGGCCCCGCAAGATACGAATCCCTGCGCGGGCGTCTCGAAGTATGCCGCGAACGGCTCTGCGCCCGCGATCCGGCATATTTTGCACGCGCCCTGACGCCACAGCTTCTCTGGAGGCTTTTCGCAGACTTCAGGGAATGCGCCGCCTACCTCGATATAGAAACCACAGGCCTTGGCGGGCCCTACGATCACATTACGACGGCAGCGCTCTATGACGGCAGGGAAGTATCTTACTATATTTACGGCGATAACCTCGATCTGTTTGCCCGCGACCTGGGAAAATACAAAATTCTTATCACCTACAACGGGACTTGTTTCGACCTGCCGTTTATAAGGAATTATTTCGGGATAGCCGTTGAACAGGTCCACATCGATGTGCGGTATCTGTTGAGCAGCCTGGGTTACCGCGGTGGGCTGAAGGGCTGCGAGAAAAGCCTGGGGCTGGACCGGGCCGAACTCGACGGCGTTGACGGCTATTTCGCGGTCCTGCTCTGGCAGGAATACAGAAAAAGAGGCAATACAAAAGCGCTGGAAACACTTCTTGCCTATAACATGGCGGATACCGTCAACCTCGAAAACCTCATGGTGCAGGCCTTTAACATGAAACTGAGTGAGACGCCTTTCCACGAACTCGGAATCCCCCTGCCCTGCCCTCCATCCGTTCCTTTCAAACCGGACGCTGCGCTGATAGACATGTTGCGGCAGCGCTATTTCGGCGCGTTCTGACTTCTAAACGGGGTCACGGCGAACACGAATGTTAATGCTTGAAAGGATAGCGAGGCCTCGCGGGGTTGGTGCTCTGAATTGCATTGCCTACTATCACGAGTGCCTCGACCTGGCCGCCCACGGCGTTTCTGAAGTCAGACGTTCCAACGAAGTAGCCGGCGCAGGTCAAATTGCTTCTCGAGCTGATCCTGGATGCATCTCCCTTATAAAGCAGCTCAATAGTGGTCATGCCCAGCGGATCATTTGTGTTGGGCGTCGAGATTAAAATTTCATACCAATTGCCACGAAAAACATCATCGGATGGAAGTTGCTCTATTTTATATATTTGTCCCGACAGCTTTACGAGGCTTCCCAGGAACGAGAAAGGCCTTGAGGTGATTTTAGATGGCGGCGAGTCTTGCGCAGCAGCCCATATTGAGTTAGGTGAGACCTCCTTTAGTCTATCGATGGCTATTCTGAGATTGCCATTAAGACGCACTGACTTTTCGTTCGTGACGAATTTCAGGGGAAGATCGGTCTTTGGTGGAGCTGGCGCGGCCGGTTGCTTATTTTGGGGGGCGCTGATCGCCGGCGGGATCTGAGGTGCAGCCGGCGGCGGGATCTGAGGTGCAGCCGGCTTCGGACTTTCCTTGTGCGCCCAAAGAAAAAGCCCTCCGGCGATAATGTATACCGCCAAAAGTGTGCGAGCTAAGACCTTCCTAAAAGGTGTTGCGGTCTTTTTGGCCAGATGAAAGATTACCCATAAGATATTGAATGCGATGAACACGAAAACTTCAAGGATGATACCGGACCGTGAAGTCTTCGGGCCTGCCTGTCCTTCCTCGACAGGACCGATGTTATTCTGCTGCCGCTCAAAACCGCAATAACACCTGTCCAGGCCTTCGCCGCATGAAGAACCGCATTCGGGGCATTTCCATGCCATAAGGCCCTCCTGCCTAAAGGTTACAAATCCTATGTGGCCAATATCCAGCGCGGATCGCGGCTTCTCGAACTAAAAACGTCGGTGCAATTCGGGCAATTATAATGCATACAACCTGGCTGATGAAATCCGTAAAAAGGATGAGCGGCGAAAAAACAACATCCACGGACCTCAGTCCCTGAATGAATCCCTCAATGCCCGAATTTTCCGGATCAGAGCCTGCCCGGATTTGATCTCGATGCTGTTGACTTTAAGCCCCATGGTCATGACGCTGGGCCACTGTTCGTCATTCCGGAGGTACGTCGGATAAAGATTAAGAAATATCTAAATTTTTTGAAAAATCCTCAAAAAAATCTCTCGGATGTCTTCAATTTAGCGTGACCGTCGGGTTATCATTAATGACGGAAAGTAAACATCTTTCCTCCTCCGGGGAAGATCAGGCGGCTCCCCCTCCTTCCGCCTGGTCTTCTCTTTTTTTATCTCATTCTCGAAATCTTGAGGTCCATTGGGTATGATGCTATCCTTAATGGAGGTATAGGGAATAAAACGGAATCCTGAAAGAATTCGGGGGGATTCGATCGGAAAACCTTGAGCCGAGGAAGGTGAGACCATGCCGAAAGCCGTTATGATACATGAGACTGGAGGATTCGAGGTCCTGTGTTTCGAGGAATTCGATCCGGGGATGCCCGGTCCCGGAGAAGCGCTTGTGCGCAACGAAGCCATAGGAGTGAACTTCATAGACATCTATCACCGGATCGGCCTCTATCCCTTGCCCCACCTGCCGGCGGTAATCGGAATGGAGGGAGCGGGAATAGTCGAAGCTGTCGGCGAGGAGGTCGGCGAGGTTTCGGTTGGAGACCGTGTAGCGTATGCGGGGTCTCCTCCGGGAGCTTATGCGGAAGTGCGGGTCATTCCGGCACATCGCCTGGTTGTGCTTCCTCGAAGCGTCTCCACGCGTCAGGCGGCCGGCATGATGTTAAGGGGAATGACCGCCCGATACCTGCTTCACGGGTGCTATAGGGTCAAGCCGGCCGATACGATCCTTATCCATGCTGCAGCGGGAGGCGTGGGGATGCTTGTATGCCAGTGGGCAAAGCACCTCGGCGCAACGGTAATCGGGACGGTGGGGTCGAAGGAGAAAGCCGAAATTGCAGGAAGCAACGGTTGCGACCATGCGATCCTTTACAGGGAGCAGGATTTCACGGCCCGAGTAAAGGAGATAACGGATGGAAAAGGCGTTGACGTGGTCTATGACTCGGTGGGCAGGGAGACCTTCATGAAGTCCCTGCAGTGCCTGAGACCTTTGGGCACCTTGGTGAGCTTCGGACAATCGAGCGGGCCGGTTCCTCCATTTGACATTGGAATGCTCGGCGTCGGGTCACTTTTCCTCACCCGGCCAAGCATTATGACCTATACTGCCAGGCGAGAGGACCTCCTCGCACATGCCAAAGATTTGTTCGAAGTGGTGGAAAGCGGGATTGTAAAAGTGCATATAGGCAAGACGTACTCCCTGGCCGACGCGGGCATAGCCCATCGCGACATCGAATCCCGGCGCACTACCGGCTCCTTGATTCTCATTCCATGAGACCGTCTCAGTCAGGCAGCGCTCGCGTGACTGGGACGGTCCTGCGGGCGCCCCGCTCTACTTTGAAATGAGTTGGCTGCGCATCTGGTCGAGTACCGCATATGCGATACGGCGCTGCTGTTCATTGTAGAACTTGAGGTAATGATATGCTTGCGAATCATCGAATCCGCGTATGGCCTTGTGCTCTCCTCCAAAACCCGGGTCGATCATTCTGACTCCGTTTTCGATGGCATAGGCTATGGGGTAGTAGTAGCAGGTGGCAAAATGCAGGAAGGGTATTTCACGGAAGCTCCCCCAGTATCTGCCGTATAGCTTATCGGCTTTATTATAAAAAAGGGCCATCGCGACCCGCTTTCCGGACATCTGGGATACTGAGAAACTGCACCTGTGGCGGAAGTTCTCGGAAAGAAGCCTGAAGAAGGATTCATTGAGAAAAGGCCTTACCCCGGGACCCATATGTTTGGTCCAGGTGCGCCTGTGGAGCAGGTAGAGGTCCTCGTAAAGTGAATCCGGCGCGTTCGGACCTTGAACCATACCGATGTCGATTCCATGGTCGCGAATGACGCGCCGCTCCCGTTTTATCTTCGTCCTGCGGCTGGACTTGAAGGAGAGAAGGAAGTCATCGAAACTCCCGTACCCCCGATTGAGCCAGAAAAAATGCGCGCTGCTCAACCGGACATATCCGTGTTCGGCAAGCAGGGAGTGCAGCCTGGATTCGGGCTCGACAAAGTACAAGCGGGTTGTCGACAGGCCACGCTCGTTTGCGATTTCATCAATTTTGTCGAGCAGATCGGCGAAAATCCGGGAAGCGTCCCGGCGCCGGTCAATTAGAAAATCATAGCCGGGTACGGGCGTGTAGGGGATAAACCCTACCAGGCCGGAGCTGAACGGCAAGCCTGTAAGCTCCGTCAAAAACTCCAGCAGTCCACCGTCGCCGAATTCCACCCATGCGCGATCTCGCTGATAAAGAGGAGCGATCGCGATGATTCTCGGTCCATCGTAGAGCGCAAGGTGTGCCGGAATGTAGCCTTTGTCGGCCGAGATCGAACCGGACTTCTCCAAAGCGTGCAGGTACTCGAACTCCAACATCGGAGCTGCAGGAAGGGCAAGGGAATTCCAGTCCTCCGCTGGAATCTCCTCAATGCGCTGGAATATCTTTATCCGGTTTTCCATCTGGCGCGATGAATTCTCCTGTCCTATTTTACAACTCGCGTAAGTTAATGATAATTACCGCATCACATTGTAGCACAACTCCGAAACAATGTGTTTACATGTGAAGTTTTCACGTCGCCGAGGAGAATGCCCAAAGGAGACCGCTATGCTTTTAGAGCCAGTCTTTTCGTTTATCAACGATCACCGGGACCGCTTTGTGCGTGAACTGGCGCAATTTCTTTCGATTCCCAGCGTGAGTACCCTGAGCGAGCACGAGAAAGATGTCCTGAACGCCGCCGAATGGGTGCTCGACCAGTTAAAGAGGTGCGGACTCAGCGGCAAAATTTATCCTACCGAGCGCCATCCGATACTGCTTGCACGTTCGTCCGAAGTTTCCGGCGCACCGGTTCTGCTCATCTATGGCCATTATGACGTTCAGCCGCCCGATCCGCTCGATGAATGGCAAACCCCTCCCTTTTCACCCGACATCAGGGACGGCTATATATACGCCCGCGGCGCCTGCGACGATAAAGGCCAGTTTCTCACCTATATAAAGGCGGTCGAGGCCGTGCTTGGCGCCGGGCAAAGCCTCCCGCTCAACCTGATTATACTGGCGGAGGGCGAGGAGGAGATCGGAAGCCCGAACCTGGGAAAGTTTTTGATGGAGCACTGCGGCGATCTGCGAGGGGACGCAGTCGCCATTTCGGACGGCTCGCAGTTTACGCATGGGATTCCAGCGATCACGTACGGCTTGCGAGGTTTGAGCTATCTGCAGGTAGATATCCAGGGACCGCGTTTCGATCTGCATTCGGGTGGATTCGGCGGCATACTCCGGAATCCTGCCCAGGTACTCGTGAACATTCTCCAGAAACTCAAAAATCCCGATGGAACCGTGGCCATTCCGGGTTTCTATGACGACGTGCTTCCCTTGGAGAATTGGGAAAGGGAACAGATGGCCTCTCTTCCCCTCGACCTGCAGTTTCTGAAGGATTACCTGGAGATTTCCGAATTTTCCGGAGAGCCGGGGTACTCTTTGCTGGAGCGCAGGACAGCCAGGCCCACACTCGATATCAATGGCCTATGGGGCGGCTTCTCCGGCGAGGGTTCAAAAACGATAATTCCCGCAAAGGCAGGGGCAAAGGTGAGCATGCGGCTGGTGCCCAACCAGGTCCCCGAGAAAATAAACCACCTGTTTCAGGAGTTCGTAACCGCCAACAGCCCTCCGGGGGTCAGCGTGAAAATCACCTCTCTCCACGGGGCAGATCCCGTCATGGTACCGAGAAACACCCCCGTAATGCTGGCAGCCCAGAGAGCCATAGAGGCAGGGTTTGGCAAAAAGCCGGTCTTCATAAGGGAGGGGGGCTCCATCCCGGTCGTAAACCTCATAAAGAAACATCTCCAACAGGAGAACATTCTCCTCTTGGGCTGGGGAAGTCCGGATGACGGTGCGCATTCTCCCAACGAACGATTTAACATCGAGGATTTTTATCGAGGAATTCGCTCGGCAGCCGCGCTTTTCCGTGAGTTGACGGGATGAAAGCAGGGCTGATTTCACAATAGGCAATCGGCAGAGAACTATTCGGGAGACTTCATGAGCCATTGAAGCCGGTCGGGCGGTTTCAGTTTTTTGTTTCTGGCAAAAAGGATGCTGATCCTGCGATTCCTGGGGTCATCCGGCAAGTCGGTGAAAAGAGGCACTCTGTCTGCAAACCCCACAACTCTGCAGATACGGCTCGGTTCGATGCCGGCCTGTTCCAGTTCGCGTCTCGCCGATGAGGCCCTTGCGACGGAAAGTTCCCAGTTTGATATCTGTTCGCTTCGCATCGGTGAAGAATCAGTGTGTCCTTCCACTGCAATTTCGTTAGGGAAATTCTTCAGGACGGACGCAACCGTGCGAACCATTTGTCTGGCCGGGTCCGTGAGTTGAGCGCTTCCAGCGGGAAAGATCGGGTTTTGCTGCGAGTCCACGATCTGAATCCGAATACCCTCCTCTGTAATGGCTATAAAAACCTGTTCCTTTCCTACCTGCACGTTCTGGTCAATCCCCGTCATCAGTTTTGTGGCAAGTTCGTCGTTGGTGATCCCGCTCTGGTGCTCTCCGGTATCGATTACCTCTTCACCCCCGAAATTCTGCCCGGTAGGCCTCTCCCCACCCTCGTGCATGAAGGATTTTCCACCCTTCTCAAAGAGGCTGAAATGTTTGAAATACATGGCCAGAACGGCCCTTTTTTCCTGAGAGGTCATGTTCAGGAGCCACATAAGCAGAAAGAACGCCATAAGGGCGGTAACGAAGTCGGCGTAGGCCACTTTCCAGCTTCCGCCGTGGTGTTCGGCGTGACTCTTTTTCACTCTTTTTATGATGATCTTTTTGGGCTTCTCGTCCATATTTACTTTTTCCTGGACTCCTTTACCACGGATTCGAGTTCCAGAAATGAGGGCCTCAGATCGCCGGGAACAACCCTTCTCGCAAACTCGATTGCCACCTGCGGAGAAGGGGTATTAATAAACGCAAGCAAGGCCGCTTTGATGACTGTCAGGAATTCCCGGTCCTCATTGGCGATAGCCTCGAGGTTGCGCGACATCGGTCCTACAAAACCGTAGCACAGCAGAACGCCGAGGAAAGTACCGACCAGGGCCGCACCTATACTGTGGCCGAGCACTTCGGGAGGTTCGCTGATTTTTTTCATCGTGATTACGACGCCAAGCACAGCGGCCACGATGCCAAGCCCGGGGAGTGAGTCCGCGATGTTGGCGATGCTCTTGGCCGGTATGACCGCTTCCTCGTAATGCGCCTCAATTTCGTAATCGAGAAGAGAACCCAGTTCGTGCGCTTCTATATCCGTTATGGTGAGAGTGCGCAGGGTGTCGGCCAGAAAGTCAAGAGCGTGGTGGTTCTTGAGAAACTTTGGGTACTTCTGGAAAATCGGGCTTTTTTCAGGTTCGTCGAGATCGCTTTCGATCGAAACGAGCCCTTCCTTTCTGATCTTGTAAAATATCTGGCTCAGCAGGACCAATGCATCCATGTAGTCGCTGCTCGAATATATCCTGCTTTTGAACATGCGCAGGACACTACCTTGAACCGCTTTGATCACCTTCATGGGCGAAGAAATGACAAAACCGCCTATGGCGGCGCCGAAAATAATAATTAGTTCCGCAGGCTGAATCAGAAGATTGAGATTCCCCTGCTCCATCAGATATCCGCCAAGGACCGAAGCGATAACTATTGCCATTCCTATGAATACGAACATTTAAGGCCTGAGGCTCCTCTTTTTCCGCAGAATCTCACGCTGCCTGTGGAAAACATATTTTGCAATCTGCTCTCGGATATCATCGTCAATTTCAGTGAACTCCACACAAACTTCATACTTTTGGCAGGCGGGGTCGCATTTGATCACCTTTCCATAGACATAAAAGATCATAAAAGGAGCGGTAGGCAGCATCAGCCGTATTTCGACAAGATTATCCAGAGAGTAGACCTCGTCGGATGAAGTGCTCAGTCCCCCGGCGCTGATGTTGACCATCTGAAAATCGAGATCCTTGTGGCTGTTCGATGGAAATGCAAGCAACCTGATGATTGAGTCGAGCTTGGCATTCAGTATCTGCAAACAAGCAGACAGGATCTCGTCCTCCACTTGGGGCATCTCCGGATGCTCTGTCAAAGCAGATTCGATCACAATGCGTGATCTGACGTTCTGCCGCTCTTCTTCCAAAACCGGGCGAATCCTGACAGGCAGAAATGCCTCCACTCTGGAATATTCTCTCAGCGAACGATATAACTTATCCTCATCTTCGAAAAAGCCTGCCACTTTAAAAAGAGCCTCCGGGCGTTCAAAATATAAGGGACTCACGGTAGAGCGACCTGACTCAGTTTGCATCCGGTGTTTCCGAATGGACGCCACTTAATGGAATCCGCTCTTCAGTCCATTAACATCACCAGAAAAATCGGATGTTTTGTGATCCGTCATGAGGAAAAAAATAACCGTGATCTTGGGAGATGGCGCGATGCTCGAATCCGAAGACTGGCGGATGAGGTGATGAGAATGGCGGGACCGGCCGGTCCCGCCACAAAATGAACTCAGCTAAAGAAAAAGTCGCCCTACCCCAGGTAGAACCCTGTCGGGTCGATGTTGCGAAGAATAGTTATTTCCTCTTCCGTCGGCGGAGTGGTTTCTCTTACGTCAGGGGCAACATTCAACTCGAAGGAGCAGTTGGCCTTGACCTTCTCTACCGACTGGCCGGGGTAGTATTCGGCAAGATACATTTCGCATGTCTTTTCGTCGAACCTGTAAACACCCATCGTACTGACGACGACGGTCGGACCTCCGCCGATCATCCCGAGGCGCTGCCGTGCGCCAGGTCCGCTGAGGAACCCCGGAGTGGTCAGGTAGTCAACCGTTTCGACGAACTTCTTGGGGTCCTGAGGCATAATGGCGAGCACGCGCTTGCTGCAGGTCGCCATGTCGTTTGCGCCGCCGCTTCCCGCGAAATAGGTGAAGGTCTCAGGCTTTGACCAGTCGCCCACACCCGTGGAATTGATATTGCCATATTTGTCGATCTGCGCGCCGCCTATGAAGCCGACATCAACTTCACCTCTCTGAAGGGCCGCCATTGTGGCAAGCATTCCAAAAGAGGCGTCACCATTACAGAAAAGGGCCGGATCATCAACTGTGATGGCAAGTCCCGGAGGCGCCGTCGCCCGAATGGACCCGCCCTCGGTAAAAAGAATCATATTGGGGGCGTGAGTGGCCATTGCAAAACTCACCACAACCAGGGGCAGGCCGACACCGGCGAACACCACCTCGTTATCGTTGATCTCTTTTGCACATCGTACGACCATAAGTTCGGTCAACTTGTAATTAGTGGCATGCATTGTGTCTTCTCCTTTGCGATCTTATGGCCAAGCCTAAGCCTTGATATGTTCGTCTGTGTACTGGGGCACACCCTTCCAGACACCCGGATCATGAAAGCCATAGTCAACCTGGAATTTGGGCTTGTATCCGAGGGTAGGCTTGAGCCGGTCAAGTCCTTCCTGGCCGAATTTCTGGATATATTTCTTTATGTAGGCCTGGCGGTCTTCACAGCCATACACCCACTCGTCCAGGAATTTGGGGAGAAGCTCCGCGTTTCTTTCATATTTGCCCTGATACTGGCTGAACCTTATATCCAGGCCGTAGTAGCCGCGGCATGCAGACGGGTGAGCGCCCCACGGGCAATGTACGACGGCCAGCGTCTTGAAATAGGGAACAACCGTGCGGTCCGGATCGGCCCTGATCACTTCGGGTTCGACTATCTCTTCGGCCGTGACTATGACTCCGCGCTTGGAGCCCATGGCCCCGAATTCATCCGTAACCCCACGGGTGCCCCAACTCATGACATTTCCCAGCTTGTCGGCAACCTGAGCGTGAATGACAGCCACATCGGCGCGCCACGCGCGAACTGCTGTGATCTCACTACCCGTAAATGGGTCTTTTACAACTGTAAGGTCAGTCGGATTGTACTTGATCATGTCGGAGCCGATATTACCGTGTACCGGCAGGAAGGGCACTCCAAGGAAGCCGGCCATCAGTGCACTGGTAGCGCCAAAATTGGAAATGTCGAACCTTTTGACAGCCTTTGACTGGAAAGCCCGGCGGACGGCATAGACTGCCTTTACATACCAGTTCATGATCCAGGCGGAATGAATCTCCTTCACGCAACCGGCGCCAACCAGGAGGTCGAGCCCGCCAACGTCGGTCGAGGATTCCACAGTGGTCAGGTTTCTCTTTTTCTGCCGGATGATTTCATGGGTGATGGCCAGAGGAACCATGATCTGGAAGCCACCATAATAGATAGTGTCGCCATCTTTGATGTACTTGGATACCGCTTCCTTGAGTGTCATCAGCTTGCTAACAGCCATTTTTCTCCTCCGTGTCTTATGTAATGAGAATTTGGAATGCAGGTCAAAAGATAGTCCCTGAAACGATCACCTCCTTGCTAGGGTTCGACGTATCCCCTCCTGATCCGTTCGTTGTAGCAGTCACGGCATAAATAATATACGCGAACGTTTCCGCACCCGGTCCCATATAGTTGCAAAAGGAAAGTGCATGTTTGGCAACTCTGCAACATGCAGCGGGACTCACAGACTCCGAATTCCTCCTCGGGACGGCCACACTCATCACATGTGTTTGACACTCTATCCATAGTCGATCTTCAGGCGTAACACGGCGCCTCCCGCGCTGAGCGGCAAGCGCCATTCCGCCTTAGCCAAGGCCGCAGAACAGCGATAGAACAAGCCGGAAATAAAAAAGGCAGCACGTAGGCAGGACGGAACCGTAGTGATAACAGCATTCGAATTCAATAGTCAGTTAAAGTCGCTTGAGCATGAAAATGTACACGATTGTAAAGGATTCTCGCCAGTTAGCTGCTTTCATTTTTTTTCTGATTCAAGACTCGTGATTATCGTCACAAATGTGCCTTTCTGTCAACGATAATTTTTTCGTTTCGAATCCACCCCTTTTCATGATTTGGTGTGTCCCCGGGACATGGAGGACTGTGGTGAATGGTTGGGTTTACTTGGGCTTTACCGCGCTGACTATGCAGTCCATTCTCTCCCCGGAGCGAAGGAGCCTGGCATCCGTGAAGCCTGCTTCTTTCAGGCCTTGTTCCACTTCATGAAAGGTATAGGTATCCCCGCTCCGGGTATTTACCAACATATTTATGGCGAACATCGCCCCTTCCGGAGGCCAGGTTCGTTGTTCATCCATTATGTGATCGCGAATCAGGACCATGCCGCCGGGATCGAGGGATCGATAAGCCTTCCTGTAGAGTCCCAGGTTCTGTTGGCGGCTGTTCTGGTGAATTATCGCAGACAGCAGCGCCAGATCGCATCCTCCGGGCAGATCATCGGAATAGAAGTCACCGGCGATCAGTTCGGCGCGATCCAGTAAACCTTCCGCGGAAAGCCGCTCCCTCGCCATTGGAATTACATCTTTCAAATCAAACAGAATCGCCTTTAACCGAGGGTTGTGTTTAAGAAATGCAATAGTGTAAGTCCCCGACCCTCCACCAATATCCAACAGCTTCCGGTAGCCGCTTAAGTCTAGGAAACCGGCTATCTCATCCGACAGAGTCCGGCCGATCACGTGCATCGCCCCGATGAATGCGCGCCTGCTGTCCATGTCCATTGGCGCTGGCGGTTTTTGCTCGGAGCCGGGACCGTTTTGGACGACCTCGGTCAAATCGCTCCAACTGACCCACAGACGGCTCATGTGGAGCAACATTGGAAGCCCTGACGCGGGGTGTTTTGATGAATATGTGGCCCCTTCACCGGCTAGCGAATAGGCCTCCGCGTTCTTGTTCAGCAGTCCGAACGTAACCAGGCAGTCCAGGACCCGTTCGAGTGCTCTGCGGTCGAAACCGAATCTTTCGGCGATCTTTTCCGCGCTCGTGGAGAAGTCCTGGATGATGGTAAAAAGATCCAGTTCAGCGGCGGTAAGGATAATCCTGCTCCGCATAAAGGCCCTGGCTACCGACATAATGTCTTCTTTTGCGTCCATGCGCATATCCCTTCCTGTTAGAGTTGAGATGACCAACTGTTTTTAATCTATAACAAGGTGCAATCAGAAACAACAGCCCAAATCGAGGCAGGCTGCTTCATGGTTTACAGGAACTGATCTCACGAACTTTCACGTGGTCCTGCCCGGATGTTTTCGGACCCTTGATTTCTTTGCGCTTGAGTGATATCAATAAAAGTTGAATATCTCTGGTGGGTGTAGCTCAATTGGTTAGAGCACTGGGTTGTGGCCCCAGAGGCTGCCGGTTCAAGTCCGGTCACTCACCCTCCGGGAAAATATGGTGGAAAGCCGATTTGCAGAATGTGCAGGTCGGCTTTTTCATTGCTCATTCCCCTCTTGGTCAAGACCTTGGTCAGGATTTCTCAGAAAAGCCCCATACCGGTCAATGGCCTGGTGCGCGTCGTTAACGTCGATAGAGTCATGGTGTCGAAACATTGTCTTTGCCGCACACGCAAACCTTGTTCCTCACGGTCTGCTGCTTGAAGCACTGCGGGCACTCGGCCAAGCTCGCCATGATTACCCCTCCCTCCTCAGGCCCGCTTTCTCCGGATATCCCGGTAAAGCCTTTGCGAACACTTCTCTTAACTCAGGATGGAATGATCCGGCAGAGAAATGTTTATATTTGAAGATAATTATTTCGAGAATCCGCCGGAGCCTTCGATCGAAGAATCCCGGAGTTGGAGGACCGGACTCCGGCCGGGTTGAAGCAGATGCTGAGATGAGGAAAATACAATGCAGAAAGCAATACACTCCAATACGACATACGATCATTTGATCTATCTGCCCAACGAATACAGTATAAGAGAGAAATGGCCTGTCATTTTTTACCTTCATGGTGTCGGCGGCCAGGGCGACTATCTGGAGGTCCTTAAAGCGCATGGGCTGCCAAAGCTGCTTGAACAGAGGGATGATCTTCCATTCGTGGTCATTTCACCGCAGTGCCCTCCGGACGAGCAATGGTCCCCGGCGCTCTTGGGCGTGCTGCTCGATCATGTGGCTGCTCAATACAGCATCGACGACAATAGAATCTATCTCACGGGCATTGGCTCAGGGGGCGCCGCGGTATGGCAATGGGCCGCAAAGGAGCCGGAGAGGTTTGCGGCAATAGCCCCCGTTTGCGGCCATGGCAATCCACATGAGGTCTGCAAGCTGAGAGATGTTCCGGTTTGGACTTTCCACGGGGCCAGGGACAGGATCGTTCCCATATCCGAAACCCAGAGCATGGTTCTTGCCCTGAAGCTTTGCGGGGGGGATGTCGCTTTTACGATCTACCCGGAAGCAGAGCATGATTCCTGGACGGAAGCTTACAGCAATCCACAGCTCTACTCATGGTTTCTCGAACACAACAGGACAAGTTTTTGTGAACCGGCCCTTGATCCTGTCCTCGAGGACCTGGATTAAATTCTTAAATGTGGTGAGGCCGAAGTCCAAACAATGGTACCGTTAGCAGCCCTATTCTTTGTAGTGGAAATCATCGTGAACGGCCTGTGTCAAGTATCTTTCCGCGAAGAGGTGGAGGACTATCTGAGGCCGCTCGCGCAATACTTCCTCAAACCTGAAGGGGGCGAACGGTGCCACGCTGGTGATTTTCCTGAAGTGTTTGCTCAGATAGGGATACAGCGCATCCCCGAAGGAATCATGTCTAAAGACCAGTTTATCGAGTTGCGATTGTATCCGCTCTAAATCCAGCTCCAAGACGGTGTCGTTTTTCTCCGGCCACACGTCCTGGATAAACAGTATCCGGGCAATATCGCCCCCTTTGCCCCTTCGTTCTACAGCTAAATGTCCGCCTAATTCAATCACGCCCGTATTCGGGTAGAAATCTGAAATCCTTCTCATGATTTCTCTGTATCCCACGTAGGCGCCATAACTATTCCAGTGTGAATCCGTCGCCCAGTAGACGGCCAGCCTGGATTTCTCCTTTGACAAAGCCCCGCTCAGGTCAAGGACCTTTATGCTCGAGCGCTTGTCCATATGATCGCAAAACTGCTCCAGGCGGGTCCTCGATGCGTTCTTTGCCAACCTCGCCGGCAGATACTCACTGTAGATCGTGTGCTTGCTCGGTGCGATGGCTACAATGTACTTGATTCCACTTTCGGCAAATTTGAGGTGGTTTTCTTCGAGTTTGATCCTCAGCCTTTCGAGCGCGGCCTCCGAAAACGGAATTAAACCCATGAAATCGTTTATGCTCTCTCCATCATCGAGAGCCTCGGAGCAGTAGAAAAGCCAGGTGTCTTTTTCTACGATTGCACTGTGAAGGGGCGCTACACCGAACAGGTGAATCCTCATCAGAATATTCCAGCGGATCAGGTCCGGACGAAAACCGAAATGGTCGTCAACGTAAGCATCACAGTCCTTCGCGAACTTTGAAATCCCAACTCTCCCCCACTCAGGCGCACCGGCCAGTATCCGCTTATCAGCGTCTTCGAACTCCTTGTAGATCCCGTAATGCATCTGGATCGCCGGCGCCCAGATGGCGCACAGGAAAAGCACGATGGGAATGATAAGCAGATTTGACAGACCAGCCGGGATTTCCTTCAAAATCCGAAATATATGAAAGCCTTGTGAGTACCCCCTGCCAGAGCCATTATGGAAGCAAAAAAGACAAGGCCCAGAAAGAGTGCATAGGATACGTAAAATCCGGTCCTGCGATAACCGCCCGAGGATGCGAATCCGACCGGCGAGGCTGCGCATAGCCTCTTGACCAGAAGTGAAACAGGCATGCAAAGAAATACCGCAATTGCAAACAAAACGAAAGTTTCATCATTGAGGTGGACAGAGAATTGTCCCGTATGCACGCTCCCCCAATGGACGCCCAGCATGGATTCAAGGTATGTGATCGCGAAAGCCGTGCTGTCGGCCCTGAAGAACACCCACCCGATCACCACGACCGCCAGCAGATAAATGTGCCTCAAAACACGTGGAGCACGCTCAATGAGCTTTCCGAACCATGTCCTCTCCAAAACGAGAAACAGGCCGTACCATGCTCCCCAGATTATAAATGTCCAACTCGCCCCGTGCCACAGTCCGCACACCAGGGCCACTACAGCCAGATTGAACAACGTCCATGATCGAGAGCGCCGGTTTCCGCCGAGTGGTATATAGAGATAGTTCCTGAACCAGAGCGAGAGCGAAATATGCCATCTGTGCCAAAACTCGCGCACGGATTGCGAAATATAGGGAAAATTGAAATTCTCGGGAAATTCAAAACCAAACATCCTGCCAAGGCCTATCGCCATATCCGAGTACCCCGAAAAATCGAAATAGATTTGCAGCGTATAACAAAGAATACCGGCCCATGCGCTGTAGGGAACCAGGTTTTCCGGTTGGAGCCCGAAGGCCGCGTCAGCTACGGCGGCAAGCGGATTTGCCAGCAGGACCTTCTTTGCAAGGCCCGTTATAAAACGTTCGATCCCATAAATCAGACCGGCGGCTGTTATCTCTCGGCGCCCGAGTTCAGAGTACGCTTGCCGGTACTGGGCAATCGGCCCCGCAAGCACCTTTGGAAAAGCCGCAAAATATATGGCGAGCGCTCCAGGGTTTTTTTGAACAGGACCCTCGCCATGGTATATATCCACCAGGTAGGAAATTGCGTGGAATGTGAAAAAGGAGATCCCGAGGGGCGCATTCAAACCGGAGACCAGAACCGCCTTTCTCGCGTTTATCCCGCCGCAGGCGGTTCGATCATGGCCGCCCGGCCGGCCGATCCATAATCCGAACAGGTAGTTGAAAAAAATAGAAACGAGCAGCACCAGGATATATGCACCTTCACTCCAGGCATAAAAAACAAAGCTCGCAAGCAAAAAGAAAAAACTGCGCCATCTTTGCGATGGAAGCAAATAGAGTGTCAATACAACGGGAAGAAAGAAGAAAAGAAAGACTATGGAGCTGAATAGCATCCGCAGAAATCCATTGATTTCGAAATCTACTGAAATTTTTAACTTTACCGAATTCCACCCGGATAAGGCGCAGGTCCGAACGTTACGATACAAAATTGCCTTACAATATGAAGCCTCCCACCCAAAGGCAAACGGTTTTTTTACGGTAAAGACTTGAAAATACTCACTGCTATGCACGCGGAAAATGAGCCTGGAAGTTATTGCCCAAGACTCCAAAAGAAACTATGATCCACATGTTACGCTCAAATTGTAAGAGTTCGTGGGATTTTGAAGCAGCGCACCACCCCGGATAGCTGAAGGATGCAAATCGAGCCGATCACACACTTGGGGCTTCACAGAAAGAATAACGAGGACCGATACCTGGTCAGGGCGCTGGATAATCACCACGCCCTGCTGGCCATCGCTGATGGAATGGGCGGGCACGCGGCGGGAGAAGTCGCCGCTCAACTCGCCATGGAGAGCTTCGACGGCTTTAGCCCCGGCGGCCCCGATATTAACGCTGAGATCCTCAATCACCACATAGAGGAAGCTCAGAAAAGTATCCTGGAACGAACTCTCCTGGACCCTTTCCTCAGGGGCATGGGAACGACACTCACCGCCCTGTTTCTCGACGGCGGGTCGGCCTTCTGGGCCCATGTCGGGGATACCCGGATATATCACCTCCACAAAGGATCGCTCACCCGGATAACCGATGACCATACGATCCCGGGTATGCTTTTCAAAAAGGGTGAAATCACCAGGGAACAGGCCCGGCTTCATCCTTACGGCAACGTTTTGACACGGTGCGTGGGCTGCGAGAGGTATGAGCCTGATTCAGGCGCCTTCGATCTGACGGACGGCGATCTTGTCCTGCTTACTTCCGACGGACTCCATGACCTTATGGCGGATGAGCAAATCGAGGCTATTCTATCCGCCGACATTCCCCTGGTGGATAAACTGAACCGCATGGTTTCCAAATGCCTGGAAGCCGGGGGCAGAGACAACATAACGGCTGTCATAGCCCGGATTTAAACGGTTTCGCCACCTTCAGCCCCCCGCAGCAACTCTGCCGGCAGGACTGCACAGCGATGCGCGTAGAGTGCAACTGGAGCGGTTTTGCGCTAAAGCCGACGGTACGGCTCCCTGCGAGTTCACAATCAGGACCGGCG